>CAUPXP010000001.1:0-176925 GCA_963515455.1 Streptococcus mitis
GCCCAATATATTCACGTAAGTACTGAGGACGGAGCGTGCGTTCTACTAACTCCTCGTCCCCCATTATCTCATTATCTAAAATTCTACTCATGGCTCTATTATACCAAAAAACCAAGCCACAAACAAAAAAGCCACCTGATTGGGTGACTCCCGACTTTAGCACTTATGTGGTATAATATTCTACGGCACTGCTACACCGCCTGCGAAAGGAGGTGAGATAGCCCATGATGGAATTAGTACTCAAAACTATCATCGGACCAATTGTGGTCGGTGTCGTTCTTCGATTAGTCGATAAATGGCTAAACAAGGACAAATAGTGTCAAAAAAGACCCCAAGCTTATTTGGTCGTGAGCTTGGGGTCTTTTCTAGCCTATGATATAGAACTAGTACTCAATTCCTTTTTATTATCCCACAGTTCACGAATTTTGTCAAAGGTTTATATCCTCGGCTTTTCAAGCTTTAACCGCTTTACAACAATATGATGACTCACTCCTTGACAACCAAGAACATTATTAAAGTAGTTCTAACCCTTCAATTCACAGACGCTTGCAATCAATTTGAGGTTGAAGTAACAACAAACCTATTTCTTAGTCATATTCGCTAAAAAGATCCCCGCCAATTCCCCGACCAAAATCCGAACAATACCGAAAAATATCGGAAAATGATTTTTAGAATAGTCCCCAAAAGCCTGAAATAGAGCCAAAAAACTCCACCTGATTGGGTGACTCCCGAGTTTAACACTTATGTGGTATAATATTCTACGGCACTGCTACACCGCCTACGAAAGGAGGTGAGATAGCCCATGATGGAACTAATCCTTAAAACTATCATCGGACCAATTGTGGTCGGTGTTATTCTTCGCTTAGTCGATAAATGGCTAAACAAAGATAGATAGTGTCAAAAAAGACCCCGAGCTTAATGTGGAAGTTAGCTTGGGGTCTTTTCTAGTCCATGATATAGAACTAATCCTTAATTCCTCTCCATTATCCCATAGTTCACAAAATTTGTCAAAACTTTACATCCTCATCTTCTCAACCTTTAAGCGCTTTACAACAAGACTTTCAAGTTTAAAAGAAAATTAGGGATTCTATCAATTTCATAGAAATTTTGATTTCGTAAACGAAGAGACAAGCTTTCATGTCACTCCTCATTTAATACGCCACTACTGGACAAGTAAAATCGTCATTACAATAGTTCCATTCCTTCAATTAACAGTCACTTACATTCAAAGTGAGGTTGAGGTAGCTGAAGTAACAGCAAACCTATTTCTTAGTCATATTCGCTAAAAAAGTCCCCGCCAATTCCCCGACCAAAATCTGAAAAATACCGGAAATTATCGAAAAATGATTTTTAGAATAGTCCCCAAAAGCCTGAAATAGAGCCAAAAAACTCCACCTGATTGGGTGGAGTTAAGGGAGATTATTATGAAAAAGAAAAGTTTAGGATTTTATTAAATAAAGTTAGGAGGTCTTTATTTAATAACTATATGATACAAGACGAAGCTTAAAACTAGCTTAACTTTTCTCAGATTTTACTATTTTGCAAAAAATTTCTATTACCATCACCTCCCCCCACAAAAAAGTCACCTGATTGGGTGACTTCATTAGGAGATTATGATGAAAAAAGTTTTAGGATTTCATTAAATAAAGTTAGGAGGTCTTTATTTAATAACTATATAATACTAGACCATCCTTAAACTTTGCTTAAGAATAAACAAGTTTTATTATTTTTCTCTGTTTATCCAAGTCATTCCTGTACAATCATAGGTAGATAAGGTTTCAAAGCCCATAAAACGATAGAATTCCAAGGTTCTTTCTGTCTCTTCTGTCACCAGCTGGACTTGATAGGCATCTTTGTAATCTTTTAAAGCCTCTTTCATCAAGGAGCTACCAATCCCTTGGCGCTGATAGCTAGGCAAAACAATCAAATCTTGTACAAAAACTGATGAAAATCCATCTCCAACCAAACGAATCAAGCCCACCACAGCATCGCCATCAAGCGCCACATAAATCACTAATGAATGAGATAAGGCCTGCTCCAGCATCTGAGGTTGATGGGTATAATTTGTCCAACCGACAGCCTGATAGAGATGCAAAACATCCTCTAGCTTGACAATTTCTTGCTTTTTAATAGTAATCATCTCAACACCTCTTAAAGCTCTCTCAAGCTCTTGTACTGTTGTCCATTTTTATCAAAGTTTTCAGGACGCAACCATATTTCCAAACGAGCTTTGATTTTTGGCCAGTCCTTATCAATCATAGACAACCAATCCGTATCCCTCGTACGCCCCTTATAAATCACTGCCTGACGGAAGGTTCCTTCATAAATAAAGCCCAAACGTTCCGCTGCTCGTCTTGATGGCAGGTTAAGAGCATCGCATTTCCACTCATAACGACGATAGTTTAGGTCTTCAAAGACATAGCGAGCCAGTAGATACTGAGCTTCTGTTCCTATCCGTGTGCCTCTTAGCTCTGGAGAAAAAGTGACAGCTCCCACTTCTATTACTCGGTTATTCTGATCAATTCGCATGAGGGAAAAAGTTCCCAAAGCCTTACCAGTTGCCTTGTCTACAATCGCATAGTAAAAGCGGTCCTTACGAGCCAACATCTGATTTAAAAGGCTAACCAACTCCTCCAGATCTGCCACTGGTTCCTGAAAGAGGTAGGTCCACATCTCCCGAGGAGTATCTGAACCATAAACAGCTAATAAATCCTCCGCATGCTTTTCCACTGAAAGAGCCTCTATCCTAGCATAACGCCCTTCTAAGAAATCAATAGAAGGTAATTTACCAGACGTGTGACCGACTAAAGACTCGCCAATCATCTGACCATATTCATTTACTGGCATAGCTTTCTCCTTGTTTCACTTATTGAATATAGTATAACATATCTCAATGAAAATTTTAGGAAACACTTGGTTTTCTATTCAATAATGCAAACTCCTCTTATAAAAATCATCCATCCACTTTATAGAGGAATAATCAAATATGGGAACGAGTGAGTTAATTCCCCTTATGCTTCTCTCTATTTTTTACTGTTTGTATTCAAATTTCTCTTGTTTTAGTGTTTGCTTTTGTAGACTGGACTACCAACCAGAACTGTGTTTTTATCTTAGTTAGGACTATTATAGTACGGTTCAGCACTATCTACAAATTTTTCAGATGTGTATCAAAAAAATTTATCGTAGCAAACCAAGAGTCTACACTTTCTTTCATTAATAAGCGCCAATCTTTTCGATAACGATGATTCGGTTGATAAGCAACCGTCAACATATGCCCTGTTTCATGATATTTTTTAAACAAAATGGATTCCCCTTTATAGTGTGAAATAATATCATCTATCGCGGATGATGCATCCCATATTTCATCATCATCGCTTCCTAGTAATAATAAAGGGGAGGAAATTTTACTCACATCAATCTGGGCCCTACTATCTTCAGGAATATGTTTTCCAAAAAACTTGTTTAACAAATAATCTCCTAACTGAAATTTTTGATAAGGAAGTTCTTTTTGTAAATATGTCCAAGAAGATGAATTAGAATTGAGTTTTCCCTTTATTCCCTCAAATATTACATTTGAGGGAGAATTGAGTACTAAACATTGCACATCATCCAAAATACTTTGTCCAGCCAGAACAAGCTCTGCTCCTTTAGAGCGACCATATATTCCTATTTTTGTATTATCAACTTGAGGATGATGATATAGAAAATCTTTCGCCTCTTCCAGACATTCTATCGGAATTCGTTCTAAATTTTGGGGTAATCCCTCTAAACCAAAATAAGCTATAGCAAGACAAATATAGCCTCTTGAAGATAAAAGTTGGGCAATATTCTGAGCTTTTTCAATTCTTCCCTCACTACCGCTAACAATAATCACGGCTGGTGCCTTTCTTAACTTTTCATCATAAAATAATCGACCTTGAAAATGTTTGTCATAGATATCTTGATATCTTACTCCTAGATTCATATAACGCCTTACAAAACTTTGCTCCGCGATCACATCTTTCCCCAGCTTGATTTTAATTTCAACACCAAAACAATCTCGTAATGGAATTCTATCAAGAGAACTCGGTAATCTTCTTTTCCTATTTTTCAACGGTTTCGCATTAAAGAATAATCCCATTTCTGAAACTCCTTTATAAGATCCCGAAATAGATGCTGTCTGAGAGGTATCAATCATACCGTCCTGATCAGATAAAAAAATTGCGGTCGATTTCCATATAATATCATGATCTAAAAGCAAGGGAGCATTTATACAGTAATAATCAGACAGGGACATTTCTACACAATACATTGCCCTTGGTTCTAAACCATTAATAGCAATATAAAAAGATTCATCCGCTAAATCTGTTTGTGAAATCAGTTCTATGTTTACAGTCATATCTTCTCCTTTTTGTTAATTTACTTAACAATTATATTTGAAATTTACCGTGACTTTTACCACGGTAATTCTCCCCACACCTTTTCAATATTATCCATCAATTTCACAACTGTTTTAAGTTCCACCTCGCTATAGTTGTTTAAAACTGAAAAGATTGATTTTTCAATATATGCTTGTTGCTCCTTATGGATTTTAAAAATTTCGATGCCTTTTTCAGATAATCTCAAATATTTATTTTTCCCATTATTCGGATCAAAATCAAAAACAACTAAATTTTTTTGAATCAATCTTCTAACACTTTGAGTTATTGCACTTCTCGAAACTTCTAATAATTCAGATAATTTTACTAGATTTAAGGGCTGATTTTCCCCAATCGCAACAATCAAATGTACCTCATTCAACGTAATGGATTTGTCAGTACTAATTTTATGTTGATTTTTTTTTAACTGTTCAAACGCTAAAATAAATCTATTGAAACGATTATTAAATGCAATAAATTCTTTTTTATCCATAATCTCTCTTTCCTTTGTTAATCATATTAACAAAACAGAAACTTCCTGTCAAATAAAAATCCTCCAGATTCTACTCTGAAGGATTCATTTCTTATTTCACAACGATATTAACCAATTTAGTTGGCTTCAATAGTCCAGTGGACTATTGAAGGTGGCAGATAGAGCTAATAAACTCGTTATTTAACGACGATATTAACGAGTTTGTTAGGTACCGCAATCACTTTCACGATTTCCTTACCGTCAATTTCTGCCTTGACTTTTTCGTCAGCCAGAGCAATTTCTTGCAATTCTTCGCGTGATAGGTCTTTGGCTACCATGAGTTTAGCACGGACTTTTCCTTTGATTTGGACAACGATTTCGATTTCGTCTTCAACTAATTTGCTTTCATCCCAAGTTGGCCAAGCTACATAAGAGATAGATTCTCCTGTTGCTGCAACTGTTTGCCAAAGTTCTTCTGCCAAGTGAGGTGCAAATGGCGCAATCAACTGGATAAAGCCTTTGGCGTAGTCTACATAGAGCTTGTCTTCCTTGTTAGCCGCATTGACAAAGACCATAAGTTGGGCAATTGCTGTGTTAAATTTGAGAGATTCGATTTGTTCTGTGACAGCTTTAACGGTTTCATTATAAACCTTGTCAAGAGCGCCATTGTTTTCCGCAAGGATTTCCTTACTTGTAATCAAACGGTAAACACGGTCAAGGAATTTACGGCTTCCTTCCAGACCTTCTTCTGACCAAGCGATTGAAGCATCAAGTGGTCCCATAAACATTTCATAAACACGAAGGGTGTCAGCACCGTATTGTTCCACCACATCATCTGGGTTAACAACGTTCTTAAGCGATTTAGACATCTTGGCTGGTGCTTGCTCCAACTCTTCTCCTGTTTCCATGTGGAAGAAAGAACCGTCACGTTTTTCAACCTTATCGGTTGCCACAAGAGCGCCACGGTGGTCACGGTAGCTTGTTCCTAAAATCATTCCTTGGTTAAAGAGTTTTTGGAATGGTTCCTTAGTCGGAACAACACCGAGGTCATAGAGGAATTTATGCCAGAAACGAGCGTAAAGCAAGTGAAGAACGGCATGCTCTGCACCACCCACATAGATATCTACTGGCAACCATTGTTTGAGAAGATCCTCGTCAGCTAATTTCTCTGTGTTGTGTGGGTCAATATAGCGGAGGTAGTACCAGCTTGAACCTGCCCATTGTGGCATGGTGTTGGTTTCACGACGACCTTTAACACCATCTTCACGAGTCACTTCAAGCCAGTCTGTCAAGTTAGCTAGTGGACTTTCACCAGTACCTGAAGGACGGATGTCCTTGGTTACAGGCAAGACAAGTGGCAATTCACTTTCAGGGACAGCTGTTGATGTCCCATCTTCCCAATGAATGATTGGAATCGGCTCACCCCAATAACGTTGACGGCTAAAGAGCCAGTCGCGAAGACGGTAGGTAACCTTCTCTTGTCCACAGCCTTTTTCTTCCAACCAAGCCACAATCTTGGCAATAGCATCTTCTTTGTTGAGCCCATCTAGGAAGTCTGAATTGACATGCAGGCCATCTTCTGTGTAGGCAGCTTCTGCTACATTTCCACCTTCAAGCACTTCGACGATTGGAAGGTCAAATTGTTTGGCAAATTCCCAGTCACGTTGATCGTGAGCAGGCACAGCCATGACAGCACCTGTCCCATAACTCGCAAGGACATAGTCCGCAATCCAGATTGGGATTTCCTTGCCATTGACAGGGTTGATAGCATAAGCTCCAGTCCAAACACCAGTTTTTTCCTTGGCAAGGTCTGTACGAGCCAAGTCAGATTTGAGGCTAGCTTGGTGTTTATAGTCTGCAACTGCTTCTGCTTGCTCTGGACTTGTGATAGCGTCAACCAAGTCATGCTCAGGAGCCAAAACAGTGAAAGTCGCACCGAAAAGGGTGTCCGGACGAGTGGTAAAGACTGTGAATTCCTTGTCTGTTCCCTTAACTTTAAAAGTTACATTAGCACCAGTTGATTTACCAATCCAGTTGCGTTGCATGTCCTTGATAGACTCTGGCCAATCAAGCTCGTCTAAGTCATTAAGCAAACGCTCCGCATAGGCCGTGATTTTAAGCATCCATTGGCGCATTGGTTTGCGGACAACTGGATAACCTCCACGCTCAGAAGTTCCGTCAGGAAGAACCTCTTCGTTGGCGATGGCAGTTCCCAATTCCTCAACCCAGTTTACTGGCACTTCCGCTTCATAGGCCAAGCCTTTTTCGTAAAGCTTAGTGAAAATCCATTGCGTCCATTTGTAGTAGTTTGGATCTGTTGTATTGACTTCACGATCCCAGTCATAAGAAAATCCAAGCGCATTGATTTGGCGTTTGAAGTTGGCAATGTTCTCAGCCGTAAATTCTGCTGGGTCATTACCTGTATCCATAGCGTATTGCTCTGCAGGCAAACCAAAAGCATCCCAACCCATTGGGTGAAGGACATTGTAGCCTTGCGCACGTTTGTAACGACTGAGGATATCGGTTGCAGTATAGCCTTCTGGATGTCCTACGTGCAGACCCGCTCCAGACGGATAAGGAAACATGTCAAGAGCATAAAACTTCGGTTTTGATGCATCTGTTCCTGTCTTAAATGTATGATGTTCTGCCCAGTAGCCCTGCCACTTAGGCTCAATTTCTTTATGATTGTAAAAACTCATGGTCTCTCTCCAATTTTGTGATGTTACTATTATACCATTTTTGAGAGAATTTGGTCTCGTTCTATTCTATACTTTTCTATTTTACCTTGCTCTAAAATTTTTAAACTGCTATACTTATAACAGAAAACCCTTCCAAGGAGGTAGCGGATGTCTCATTCCTTTAAAAAATCTCTCCAAAAAGAAATTCTCCATAGAAGCTCTATCGCAGCCTTTGTGACCTCACTTTTACTACTCATTTTACTTTTTGGTTTTTCCTATTTTTTACAAAAGCAGCAACTCTCCAAAGATACAAGACAGATTGTAAAACAGGTTCAAGAAATGAAAGAAGCAAATAATGAGCTCCTGACTACTATGAACCATAAAATGATTCCTGAATTTTTGGACGGCAAACACACAGAGAGAGAAGTCTTTAGCTTATTTTACGAGACAAAAGCTAAATTAAAACTTAGTTCTGACCTCATTATCCTAAGCGATACAGGTGAATTACTATTCAGTACCAATCGAAATCATCAAGAAAGTATTTTATCACCCTACTATCTAAAACTACTCATTCAAAATCCTTCTCAAGATAAAGTTACAGAAAAAATTGCACTATCTTCAGACAAGCAACATTACACACTCTTTATCAAACCACTACTTCAAAACCAACGAGTTAAGGCCTATACTATTGCTTTCGTAAATGAGAATGATTTCATCTCAAGTTTCCCAATGATCAATTCTAAATACATCATTACCGATAGCTTTGGAAATATGTTTTCCAACAACACAAATCAGTTTACTCGTTCCACTCTTGAAAAATTGGATGAAAAGCTCCTACACTCTCGCACCCACTGGTATGCGAATGAACCGCTTATTGTTCAAAAAGAAAAAGTCAGTGCTATTTTTTCAATCTATACTTTTCAATCCTTCTTTCCCATTCCTAGCTTACTCGGCCTAGCCTCCGTCCTCACCTTATGTATATTCTTCCTCTACTTCTGGCAAGCGAGACGAATTGCTCATAAGATTGCCACACACAATGCTATTCCTATTGAAAGTTTGGTTTACCAACTTCAAGAAATTCCTAAACAAGCAGAAAAAAGGCTTTCTCTACAAACAGGTGATGAGTTTGAATTTATGGCAGAAAAAATCAACAATATGTTGTACGAATTAGATCAACTTCATCAAAAAATGTTGACCATAGAAAAAGAAAAGTGGATTTTTGAAAGAAAAATGCTGGAAGCTCAGTTCAATCCTCATTTTCTCTACAATACACTTGAGACGATTAAAATCACTTCTTTAATGGATGCAGATCTCACACAAGACCTGATTCAAAACCTCACGCGCATTCTTCGCTACAGTATCACCGATTTAGAAAAAGAAACAACCATTTGTCAGGATTTAAAGATTATAGAGGATTACCTGATTATTCATAAGATTCGTTTCGAGCACTTTTCCTATGATATTGTCTGCCCAGAAACTGTCGATAATCAGCCTATTCCTAAACTTTTCTTGCTTCCTCTAGTAGAAAATGCTATAAAATATGGGATGCAATACCGTATTGATCTTCATATTGATATCCAAATTACCTTGGAAGCAGATTCTCTAACTTTTTTAGTCAAGGATAATGCTGGAGGACTCACAAAACAAGAGCGACTCGCTATTTTAGACTCTTTAGAAAGCCCTCATACCCAGCATGGCATCGTGAACAGCTATAAACGATTGAGCAATTTCTTTTCTGATGTCCAGCTAGATTTAGGAGTCAATCGCCAAGGAGAAACTTGGGTCAAATTTATAACGAAAGGACTAACTCATGTTTAAGCTCATTATCGTAGAGGATGAACACCTCATCCGAAAATGGCTAGAGATTGCCGTAGACTACTCTGCCTTAGGTATCCAAGTCGTAGGAACTGCCAGTCACGGCCAAGAGGGAATGAAACTCATCCAAGAAAAAGAACCTCATATTGTCTTAACAGACATCACAATGCCAATTATGGATGCTTTTATGATGTTCGAAGCTACTCGTACTCTTTCTTATGAAAAAGTTATCTTATCAGGTTATAACGATTTTCAAAATGCCAAAAAAGCCATGCAATATGGAGCAGTTGATTTCTTATCCAAGCCAATTGATACCAAGGAATTGACAGAATGTCTTCAAAACATTGTTTTGCGATTACAAGGTAGCACCTATCAAGAAACTCCTTTTTTAGAAGAATATCAAACTTTACTCACCTCTATCCAACAGGTTGATACACAAAACCAAATCATTCAACAAATTATTTCCTTTGTCCACAAGCATTATGCAGAGCATTTTACGATTGCGACTATTGCTGAAGCTTTAAACTATAGCGAAAGCTATCTATATAAAGTTATCAAAGAAGACTTCCCCATGACTCTAAATGAATATATCTTACAATATCGTCTGAAACAAGCTATAGATAAGATGGCTGAATCTCCCAACTCCCCTCTAAGCGACATCTCTGATCAAGTTGGATTTTCAGACTATAAATATTTTGCTAAAGTATTTAAAAAGTATCTCCATATTTCCCCAAAGGAATTGAAATCACTCGGAAGAATAGTAAAATAAGCTATTCTTCTTTTTGTAGAGAATTTTACTCTAATAGAATAGAATTGTCGGTTTTAAAAACGCTTACATTGTTTTAAAATAAACTTAAATAACACAACGGAGGTATCCATCATGAAAAAGAAATGGATGTATTATGCTGCTTGCGGACTAGCTCTTTTTGGTCTTGCTGCTTGTTCTTCTAATGAATCTGCCGATGGCGGTTCATCTGATAAAGGAGACGGCGGTTCGCTAGTCGTTTATTCACCAAACTCAGAGGGCTTAATCGGAGCAACTATTCCTGCCTTTGAAGAAAAATATGGTATCAAAGTAGAACTGATTCAAGCTGGTACTGGAGAACTTTTCAAAAAACTAGAGTCAGAAAAAGAAGCTCCTGTAGCTGATGTCATCTTTGGTGGTTCTTATACACAATATGCTACCCACGGAGAACTCTTTGAAAACTATACTTCAAAAGAAAATGATAATGTTATCAAAGAATATCAAAACACAACTGGCTACTCTACACCTTATACACTAGATGGTAGTGTTTTAATCGTCAATCCTGATTTAACGAAAGGCATGAACATCGAAGGATATAGCGACCTTCTCAAACCTGAACTAAAAGGAAAAATTGCAACTGCTGACCCAGCAAACTCTTCTAGCGCCTTTGCTCAATTAACAAATATGCTACAAGCTCAAGGTGGTTACAAAGACGATAAAGCTTGGTCTTATGTAAAAGATCTCTTCACACTTATTGATGGGAAAATCGGTTCAAGTTCATCTGGTGTCTATAAAGCAGTCGCTGACGGAGAAATGGCTGTTGGTCTCTCTTATGAAGATCCAGCAGTTAAACTCTTAAATGACGGAGCTAATATCAAGGTAGTCTATCCAAAAGAAGGAACAGTCTTCCTACCTGCTAGTGCTGCTATCGTTAAAAAAGCTAAAAATATGGAAAATGCCAAGAAATTTATCGATTTCATTATCTCTCAAGAAGTACAAGATACACTTGGTACAACCACTACTAACCGGCCTGTTCGTAAAAATGCTAAAACAAGCGAAAATATGAAACCAATTGACAAAATCAAAACACTCACTGAAGATTATGATTATGTCATCAAGAATAAATCAGATATCGTTAAGAAATACAACGAAGTCTTTACAGATATCCAATCTAAACAGTAAAAGAGGTTCACTATGAGTGAGATCAAAATTATTAACGCAAAAAAAATCTATCACGATGTCCCTGTTATTGAGAATTTGAACATTACAATTCCAAAAGGAAGTCTCTTTACCCTTCTTGGGCCTTCAGGTTGTGGGAAAACGACCCTTCTTCGTATGATTGCAGGTTTCAACAGTATCGAAGGTGGAGAATTTTACTTCGATGATACAAAAATCAATAATATGGAACCCAGCAAACGCAATATTGGCATGGTTTTTCAAAACTACGCTATTTTCCCACATTTGACTGTCCGAGATAATGTCGCTTTTGGTCTCAAGCAAAAGAAGGTTCCAAAAGAAGAATTGATCCAACAGACCAACAAGTATCTTGAACTTATGCAAATTGCTCAATATGCGGATCGGAAGCCCGATAAACTCAGTGGTGGACAACAACAACGTGTCGCCTTGGCACGCGCCTTAGCTGTTAATCCAAGTGTTCTCCTCATGGACGAGCCGCTTAGTAACCTAGATGCCAAACTTCGCTTGGATATGCGTCAAGCCATTCGAGAAATCCAACACGAAGTGGGAATTACAACTGTTTATGTGACCCACGACCAAGAAGAAGCCATGGCGATTTCAGACCAAATTGCTGTTATGAAAGACGGAGTCATCCAACAAATCGGTCGTCCAAAAGAACTCTATCATAAACCAGCTAATGAGTTTGTGGCAACCTTTATCGGACGCACAAATATTATCCCTGCCACTCTTGAAAAACGGAGCGACGGCGCTTATATCGTCTTTTCAGATGGCTATGCTCTTCGAATGCCAGCTCTTGATCAGGCTGAGGAACAAGCTATTCATGTAAGCATTCGTCCTGAAGAGTTTATCAAAGATGAATCGGGAGATATTGAAGGAACTATTAGCGATAGCGTCTATCTTGGATTAAATACGGAGTATTTCATTGAGACAGGTTTTGCCTCAAAAATTCAAGTTAGCGAAGAATCAACTTTTGAAGAAGATCTACAAAAAGGCGATCGTATTCGTCTACGAATCAATACTCAAAAATTAAACGTCTTTTCTGCAGATGGTTCACAAAACCTGATAAAAGGAGTCAACCATGGAACGTAAAAAACTAAATATTTGGACAGCCTCCTCTTTCTTCATCTTTCTTACTTATCTTGTCTTTCTCGTTTATCCTATCGTTACCGTGCTCAAGCAAGCACTCATACATGAAGGACAATTCTCACTAGCTAATTTTGTCACTTTCTTTAGTAAAGCCTACTACTCTGAGACACTCGTCAACAGTTTCAAGGTTTCCATTACCGCTACTGTCACTTCCTTAGTCGTAGGAACCTTATTAGCTTATCTCTTCTCTATGTATGACTTCAAGGGAAAGAAATTTCTACAAATATTGATTATCATTGCTTCCATGTCAGCTCCTTTCGTGGGAGCCTACTCCTGGATTCTCTTGCTGGGACGAAATGGGGTCATTACTAAATTCCTGACAAATACCCTTCATCTTCCAACTATCGATATTTATGGATTCAAAGGAATTGTACTTGTCTTTACACTACAACTATTCCCACTGGTATTTCTATACGTTGCTGGGACAATGAAGAGTATTGACAATTCTCTACTTGAAGCAGCTGAAAGTATGGGGTCCTTCGGATTTAAGCGTATCGTAACGGTTGTTTTACCTCTCCTAGTTCCAACCTTACTAGCTGCTGCCTTGCTTGTATTTATGAGAGCATTCTCAGACTTTGGAACACCGATGTTAATTGGTGAAGGATATCGGACTTTCCCGGTCTTGATTTATACCCAATTCATTAGCGAGGTTGGAGGAAATTCTGCTTTTGCATCTGCTTTAGCAATTATGGCGATTATCATTGCCTTGGCGATTTTCCTTATCCAAAAATACATTTCAAACCGCTACAGTTTCAGTATGAATTCGCTCCATCCAATTGAGCCTAAAAAAACCACAAAAGGAAAAATGGTTGCCATTTATGCAACAGTCTACGGAATTATCTTGTTCTCTGTTCTACCTCAAGTCTACTTGATTTATACTTCCTTCCTAAAAACATCTGGTATGGTATTTGTCAAAGGCTATTCTCTAAACAGTTACAAGGTAGCTTTCAATCGTATGGGATCTGCTATTTTCAATACCATTCGTATCCCTTTGATTGCCTTAGTTCTAGTTGTCCTATTCGCAACATTTATCTCCTACCTAGCCGTTAGAAAACGGAATTTGTTTACAAACTTGATTGACAGCCTCAGTATGGTCCCTTATATTGTACCAGGAACCGTTCTAGGGATTGCCTTCATTTCTTCCTTCAATACCGGTCTATTTGGAAGTGGATTTCTTATGATTACAGGGACAGCTTTCATCCTGATTATGTCCCTATCTGTCAGAAGATTGCCTTATACTATTCGCTCATCTGTTGCTAGCTTGCAACAAATAGCACCAAGTATTGAAGAAGCCGCTGAAAGCTTAGGAAGTAGCCGTCTCAATACCTTTGCCAAGATTACAACTCCAATGATGCTATCTGGTATTATTTCTGGAGCCATCTTATCTTGGGTCACAATGATTTCAGAACTCTCTACTTCTATCCTCCTCTACAATGTCAAAACAAGAACAATGACTGTAGCCATTTATACAGAAGTTCTCAGAGGAAATTACGGTGTAGCCGCAGCTTTGTCAACTATCCTGACTGTTCTAACAGTAGGTTCCTTGCTCTTGTTTATGAAAATCTCTAAAAGCAATAGCATTACACTTTAGTTTTCCCCATCAAAAACAGCCGAAAGGATTACCCTCGGCTGTTTTTTCTTATCTTGATATTCTTATCAAATTCCTAGCTCATGGCAAGCAAGTCTAGACTGATTAAATAGAGGCTTCTTCCATCTTATCCCGTCCTAGTTCTCGGTAACTACGGTCGCCGACAATTTCTACGCTAAACTGGCCGTCCTCATATTCAAGGATCGTCACGCTACCATTATCTAGACCATGCGGATGCATACCATTAATCAGATAAACAATGGTTCCAATGGTCATTCCATGGCTGACAACGAGAGCGTTGCCCCCACCTTGTTCTTCCATTTCTTTGGCAATCGCTTCAAAACCTTCCTTGATTCGACCACTGAGTTTTTCCCAGCCTTCAGCCCAACCAGCTGTATCGACCTCTACCAAGCCCTCAGCCAGTTCAGCATAAGACAATTGGTGAACATGGTCCACATTAAAGATACGAGGAATAATGCCCATGAAAAGATCGCCATCGTAAGCTCCGTCAAAACTACCAAAACACCATTCTCTGATACGCTTGTCCATGCGATAAGGGATTTTTCCCTGCAAGCCGAGTTCATCAAGGATAATTCCCATTGTCTGAATAGTGCGACCAGAATCACTGGAATAAGCGCGCTCAAACTGTAGACCAGATTCTCGCAAGCCGATTCCTAATTCTTGAATCCCTCGCTCACCTTCAGCTGTTAAGGGAGTATCGCTCCAACCTTGCGCGCGACCAATCGTGTTAAACATAGTCTTGCCATGACGTACCAAATACAATCGTACTTTTACCATTTTCCGTCCTCCGTTTGCTTCTATTATATCATGGATGATAAAACAAAAGCCACCCATACAGGCGACTTTTGCAGGAGATTATTATGAAAAAGTTTAGGAGTTCTATTAAATAAAGATATTAGATGAAAATCAAATTCAAACTAAATCAGAGTTATCTGTTTCAAATAATATTAGGAGGTCTTTATTTAATGATTATAGTATACACACCTAACCTTAAATAGAACTTAAAATTTCTCCTATTTTCTTAATTTTTAAAACTATGAATTGGTGCTGGGATTTGTCCTCCGCGAGAGATGAAATCAACAGACGAAGCCCCATTGACCTTCATAACAGGCGCAGTTCCTAATAGGCCACCAAATTCAATCATATCGCCTTCTTTTCCTTTTGGAATGATACGAACAGCCGTTGTTTTCATGTTAATGACACCAATTGCAGCCTCATCCGCAATCATGGCCGCAATGGTTTCAGCAGGTGTATCCTCCGGAATGGCAATCATATCCAAACCAACGGAACAGATAGCTGTCATAGCTTCTAGTTTTTCCAAATTAAGAGAGCCATTTTGCACTGCAGCAATCATCCCCTCATCCTCAGAAACAGGGATAAAGGCACCAGACAAACCACCGACTTGGTTGCAGGCCATCACTCCACCCTTCTTAACTTGGTCATTCAAGAGAGCCAAGGCAGCCGTCGTTCCGTGCGTTCCAACGGTTTCTAGCCCCATTTCTTCAAGGACACGTGCTACAGAGTCTCCAACCGCAGGAGTTGGCGCCAAACTCAAGTCCACAATACCAAACTCCACACCCAGTCTCTCACTGGCCATTTGACCAACCAATTGACCGATACGAGTGATCTTGAAGGCAGTCTTCTTAACGGTTTCGGCTACTACATCAAAGCTCTGTCCACGAACTTTTTCCAAGGCACGTTTCACCACACCAGGACCGGAAACTCCGACATTGATGATAACATCTGCCTCCCCAACACCGTGGAAAGCACCCGCCATAAATGGATTGTCCTCAACAGCATTAGCGAATACAACCAACTTGGCCGCTCCCATATCTGATAGATTAGCCGTTTCTTTGATAATGCGTCCCATATCTGCGACAGCCGTCATATTGATACCAGACTTGGTTGAGCCGATATTAACTGACGAGCAAACCTTATCCGTTTCAGCCAAAGCGCGAGGAATGGAATTGATGAGAATCTCATCTCCCTTTTGATAACCTTTTTGTACCAAGGCAGAAAAACCACCAATAAAATCCACACCAATCTCTTTCGCAGCCTTATCAAGCGCTTTTGCCAGAACCACGTAGTCCGTCGCATCTGTCGCGGCCCCAATCAGAGAAATGGGTGTCACCGATACACGCTTATTAACGATAGGAATTCCCAACTCAGCTGCAATTTCATCGCCAACAGCTACTAAATTTGCTGCCTTGGTCCTAATCTTTTGATAAATTTTCTCCGCAGCACGATTGATATCCGGATCGATACAGTCCAAAAGGGAAATCCCCATGGTAATAGTTCTGATATCGAAGTTTTGCTCCTCAATCATAGCGATGGTTTCAGTAACTTGTCTAATATCCATGATAACCTCCTAGATATTATACATAGCTTCGAAAATCGCTGCACTCTGAATATTAATTTTCACATTCAAAGTTTGCCCAAAAGCTTCAAATTCATTACGAAGATAAGTAAAATCTTGCTTTTCATCACTAGAGACGACAGCCATCATCGTAAAATATTCATCCAAAACAGTTTGAGAAATATCATCAATATTCAAACCCAATTCTGCAATTTTACCAGAAACACCTGCAACAATTCCAGATTTATCTTTACCAACAACAGTTATAATCGCTTTCATAAGCAAACTCCAATTCTTCTTTTAATAGGAAACCTGAACATTAAACAGGATTCTTTTCAAATAGTATAGCATAATTCTAACTAAAATACTCAAAAACGCCTGCTTACGAAGTTGTTCTTAAGCAAAAAACAATTTCGTAAACAAGCGTCTACTATCCCAACTTATGATGAGTGTTCCCGCTAGGACCGAAATCCTAGCGGTAGACCAGAGCTAGACTAAGAGCACAAGACTCCATCATCATAACACTCAACAAAATTGATGATTTTATACTAATTCGATGATCGCCATTGGCGCTGCATCACCACGACGTGGTTCAGTTTTAAGGATACGAGTGTATCCACCGTTACGTTCAGCATAACGAGGTGCGATTTCTGAGAACAATTTTTGAAGTGCTGTAGTAGAAGTGTACTTATCAGTTGCTTCATCATAGTTTTCAGATGCGATTTCATTACGTACGAAAGCAGCTGCTTGACGACGTGCATGCAAATCACCACGTTTACCTAGAGTAATCATTTTTTCAACAGTTTTACGGATTTCTTTAGCACGAGCTTCAGTTGTCACGATTGATTCGTTGATCAAAAGGTCAGTTGTCAAATCGCGAAGCATTGCTTTACGTTGTGAGCTAGTGCGTCCTAGTTTACGGTAAGCCATGTATTCCTCCTTTATTTATCTTTTAATCCAAGACCCAAATCAATGAGTTTGAGTTTCACTTCTTCCAAACTCTTGCGTCCAAGATTTCGTACTTTCATCATCTCTGCTTCAGATTTTTCTGTCAAATCATGCACAGTATTGATACCGGCACGTTTCAAACAGTTGTATGAACGCACAGACAAGTCCAGTTCCTCAATCGTACGATCCAAAATACGATCGTCAGATTCAGTATCAGCTTCTTTCATCACTTCAGTTGACTTAGCAATCTCAGTAAGATTTGTAAACAAATCAAGATGTTCTGTCAAAATACGTGCTGAAAGCCCTAAAGCATCTTCTGGAATAATTGTTCCATTTGTCAAGATTTCAAGGGTTAGTTTGTCAAATCCATCATTGCTACCTACACGAGCAGGTTCCACTTGATAGTTGACTTTTGTAACTGGTGTATAAATAGAATCTACAGCAAGTGTTCCAACTGGTGCATTATCCTTTTTATTTTCATCAGCAGGTACATATCCACGACCACTGTTAACAGTCATAGTCGCTTTTAGAGAAGAACCTTCACCGATTGTAAAGAGATAATGATCTGGATTTACAATTTCAATATCGCTATCTGTCAAAATGTCGCCAGCTGTTACTTCAGCAGGACCTTCAACATCTAGTTCGATGATTTTTTCGTCTTCAACGTACGATTTCACTGCAATTCCTTTAATGTTCAGAATGATTTGCATCACGTCTTCACGAACACCTGGAACTGTGTCAAACTCATGTAACACACCATCAATGTTGATAGATGTCACAGCTGCTCCTGGTAGAGAAGCTAGAAGTACACGACGAAGAGAGTTACCAAGAGTTGTACCGTAGCCACGTTCAAGTGGTTCGATTACAAACTTGCCATAATCTTTATTTTCATCAATTTTTGTTATATTTGGTTTTTCAAACTCGATCATTTAGTTACTCCCTCTTAAACGAAAAGCAGTGTAATGCGATGATTATACACGGCGACGTTTTGGAGGACGAGCACCATTGTGTGGCACTGGAGTCACATCACGAATTGCTGTTACTTCAAGACCAGCGGCAGCAAGCGCACGAATAGCTGACTCACGACCAGAACCTGGACCTTTTACAGTAACTTCAACTGATTTAAGACCGTGTTCTTGTGCAGATTTAGCAGCAGCTTCAGAAGCCATTTGAGCAGCGAATGGTGTAGATTTACGAGAACCTTTGAAACCAAGAGCACCAGCTGATGACCAAGCAATTGCATTACCATGCACATCAGTAATCATAACAATAGTGTTATTAAATGTAGCGTGAATATGAGCAATACCAGATTCGATATTCTTTTTCACACGACGTTTACGTGTTGGTTTAGCCAAGACTTTTACCTCCTATATTATTTTTTCTTACCAGCAATCGCAACAGCTTTACCTTTACGAGTGCGAGCGTTGTTTTTAGTGTTTTGTCCACGGACAGGAAGTCCACGACGGTGACGGATACCACGGTATGAACCGATTTCCATCAAACGTTTGATGTTCAAGTTTACTTCACGACGAAGGTCACCTTCAACTTTGATTGCATCCACTTCACGACGGATAGCATCTTCTTGATCTGATGTAAGATCACGTACACGAACATCTTCTGAGATTCCAGCAGCAGCCAAAATTTTCTTAGATGTTGCAAGTCCGATACCATAAACATAAGTCAATGAGATTACTACGCGTTTGTCATTTGGAATGTCAACTCCAGCAATACGAGCCATGTTTTCTCCTTTCTATCTTATCCTTGACGTTGTTTGTGTTTTGGATTTGCTGGGCAAATTACCATAACACGACCATTACGACGAATAACTTTACAGTATTCGCAAATTGGTTTGACCGATGGTCTTACTTTCATTTCTTATCCCTCCAAGTTTTTCGATTATTTAAAGCGGTAAGTGATACGTCCACGTGTCAAGTCATATGGACTCATTTCGACAGTAACACGATCTCCCGCTAAAATACGAATATAGTTTTTACGAATTTTACCAGAAACTGTTGCTAAAATCTGATGTCCATTTTCAAGTTCAACCGTAAACATTGCATTCGGCATTGTATCAACTACTTTGCCTTCAACTTCAATCACATCGTCTTTTGCCACGCAAAAGCACCTCCATAAATTTCGATTCGATGCCTCTAGACACAGAGACAACAATTATAAGTCAGACTATCTCAGTATAACATTTGTAGCGGATTTTTGCAAGTGTGAAAAACACTTTATTTCAAATTTGTCAATACTTTTTCGATATCCGAGAAGACATCATTGATATCTTGATTACCTTCGATGTCATGAACCAAACCTTTGGCACGGTAGTGAGCAATGATTGGTTCCCCTTGAGCAATATTTACATCCAAACGACGTTTTACTGTCTCAGGCTTATCATCTTCACGTTGGTAGTAATCTTCTTCTTTATAGTCAACTGGTGGGTTAAAGACCTTGTGGAAAGTTTCTCCAGTTACGCGGTGGATGATACGGCCACTCAAACGTTCCAAGAGGCTGTCAGGATTCACTTCAATATTGATAACACCTTCTAGTTCAATGCCAAGTTCAGCCAATGTTTTGTCCAAGGCATGAGCTTGTTCGATTGTACGTGGGTAACCATCCAATAAGAATCCTGTTTCTTTAATATCATCTTGTGAAAGACGTTCTTTTACGATCCCATTTGTAACTTCATCAGGAACTAATTCACCCTTGTCAATGTATGACTTAGCAAGAACACCCATTTCAGTTTGATTTGCCATAGCAGCACGGAACATATCACCTGTTGAGATATGTGCAACATGGAATTGTTCTACGATTTTTGCTGCTTGAGTTCCCTTACCTGCACCAGGTAAGCCCATAATCAAAAGATTCATGATTTGATCTCCTTATTTTATTTTTAAATAGAAGCAAAAAGTCTTTTCACCCCTATTTAAAAACAAAATAGAAGAGGGGAGACCAAACTCTCACTAATGTTAGAGTTAAACCTCCACTCCCTCAGCATTTACTGACTCAGTAAATACTTTTATTCTGTTCTGTCCATGAAACCAACATACTTACGTTTCAATAGGTAACCTTCCAATTGTTTGATTCCTTCAATACCTGTAGAGATAATGATCAAAAGACTAGTTCCTCCAAAAGCAACTGCTTCTGAAAGTCCGAAAACATCTTTTGCTACGATCGGTAAAATAGAAATCACACCAAGGAAGAGGGAACCAACAGTTGCAAGACGACGAAGAAGTTTAGACATATATTCTTCTGTACCTTTACCAGGACGAACTCCGTGGATATAGGCACCGCTCTTTTGTAGGTTTTCTGCCGCTTTTTCAGGATTAATCTGTACAAACGTATAGAAGAATGTAAAGAGAATAATCAACAAAGCATACATGGCAATACCAGTTGGTGAAGTTGTTGCCAGCATTTCTTGTGCTGTTCTTACCCAAGCCCAATCATGACCTGTAGCGCTCAAAAACTGAAGAATGGCCGCAGGAGCTGCAGTAATCGAACTTGCAAAGATAACAGGGATAACTCCAGCAGGGTTTACCTTCAAAGGAAGGTAAGAGCTAGATGGAGCACCTTGTGCAACCTTCGTATATTGGATTGGAATTTTGTATTCTGCTTGTTGAACATAGGTTGTAAAGTAAATGATCAACAAAACAGTAATAATCAAAATGATTACGAAAATGATAGATGAGTTGATACGGCTACTTGGGACGTTCACAAAGTAGTCCACATAGATGCCCTGAATCATCTCTGGAATTGAGGCAACAATCCCAGCAAAGATAATCATAGAAACACCATTTCCGTATCCCTTATCTGTAATTTGCTCTCCCAACCACGTGACAATCATGCTACCAGCTGTTAAGATGATACCAATCATGATAAAGACTTGTGGAGTAAGAGCTGTTTTCAACAATTGAGCTCCAGCCAAAGTATTAAAACCAGCTGTAATCCCGATAGATTGCACAAAGGCAAGAACAAGAGCAATATAACGAGTAGCTTGATTTAATTTTCTTCGACCTACTTCCCCTTGTTTACCCCACTCTACAAACTTGGGTAAAATATCCATTTGCAAGAGTTGGACAACGATAGAGGCCGTAATGTAAGGACTAACACCAAGAGCAAAAACTGAGAAGTTTTTCATGGCATTCCCTGAGACCAAGCTCAACATGTTTAAGAAGGATAATCCACTTAAAGCATTCAAGCTATTAGCATTCACACCAGGAACTGTAATACTAGTTCCGATACGAAAGACCAAAACGATAAAAATTGTAAATAAAATTTTTGATCGAACCTGCTTAACTTTAAGAGCTTCTCTTAATAATTTAAAAAACATAGGTCACCTCTCTTAGATGACTTCTACTGAACCACCTTTAGCAGTGATAGCTTCTTCAGCTGATTTAGAGAATTTAGCTGCTTTCACAGTCAATTTCTTAGTCAACTCACCGTTACCAAGAACTTTAATACCTGATTTTTCAGCTTTAACAATTCCTGCTTCGATAAGAACAACTGGAGTAACTTCAGCACCATCTTCAAAGACGTTCAATTGGTCAAGGTTCACAATTGCGTATTCTTTAGCGTTGATGTTAGTGAATCCACGTTTTGGAAGACGACGGAATAATGGAGTTTGTCCACCTTCAAAACCAAGGCGAACTCCGCCACCGCTACGAGCTTTTTGACCTTTTTGACCACGACCAGATGTTTTACCGTTACCTGATGAAGTACCACGACCAACGCGGTTACGTACTTTACGAGAACCTTCTGCAGGTTTCAATTCATGAAGTTTCATTTTTATTTTCTCCTCTTTTGTAAAATGCTAGCGCCGATAAGGGAGAAAAGGTTGTCTCCCCCATCAACTCGCCTATACGACGTCATCATAGATGACTATATCTAGTTTTAGGGGATGGTATACTGCACATCCCCTAAAAATTCATTAGTTTACTTCTTCAACTGTTACCAAGTGAGATACTGCTGTGATCATACCACGGATAGCAGCGTTATCTTCTTTAATAACAGAGCTGTTCAATTTGCCAAGTCCAAGTGCTACAACAGTTTTACGTTGTGATGGAATGCGTCCGATTGGAGACTTAGTCAAAGTAATTTTAATTTGAGCCATTTTATCCCCTTTCTTATGCCAAATCAGAAACTGAAATACCACGAAGGGCAGCAACTTCTTCAGCGCGTTTCAATTGTTTCAAACCTTCAACAGTTGCACGAACAATGTTGATTGGAGTGTTAGAACCAAGTGATTTAGATGTAATATCTGCCACACCTGCCAATTCCACAACGGCACGAACTGCACCACCAGCGGCAACTCCAGAACCTTCTACAGCAGGTTTCAACAATACTTTAGCTCCACCGAATTCTGAAAGAACTTCGTGTGGGATTGTTGTTCCAACCATAGGAACTTCGATCAAGTTTTTCTTAGCATCATCTACTGCTTTACGGATTGCTTCTGGAACTTCTTGAGCTTTACCAGTACCAAATCCTACGCGACCGTTGTGGTCACCAACAACAACAAGAGCTGCGAAACGAAGACGACGTCCACCTTTAACAACTTTTGTAACACGGTTGACAGCAACTACGCGTTCTTCTAATTCAACTGCATTGTCTTTAAATGCCATTTTCTAGTGTCCTCCTATTAGAATTTCAATCCGTTTTCACGAGCTGCATCAGCCAAAGCTTTCACACGTCCGTGATATAGATATCCACCGCGGTCGAACACCACTTCTGAAATACCTTTAGCGTTTGCACGTTCTGCAACGAGTTTACCGACAGCAACGGCTTGTTCAGTCTTAGTTCCTTTTGAAACTTCTTTGTCAAGAGTTGAAGCACTTGCGAGCGTTACACCCGCTACGTCATCAATCACTTGAGCGTAGATGCCTGTATTAGAACGGAATACGTTCAAACGTGGGCGATCAGCAGTTCCAGAGAGTTTTCCGCGAACGCGACGGTGGCGTTTTTGGCGGAGTTTGTTTTTATCTGGTTTTGAAATCACAGTTTTCACCTCTTTAGTTTTAAATCGTGTGCTATGCACAAAGTTGGAAAATAGGTTGGTGGTTGAGAATCAACCACTCAACATTATTTACCTGTTTTACCTTCTTTACGGCGAACGAATTCACCAACGTAACGGATACCTTTACCTTTATATGGTTCTGGTGAACGAAGGCTACGTACGTAAGCAGCTGTTTGACCAACTACTTCTTTTGAAATTCCGCTAACAACGATTGTTGTTGGGTTTGGAAGTTCAAAAGTAATTCCTTCTGGAGCTTCAACTTCGTCTGGATGAGATTTACCAACAGCCAAAACAAGTTTAGATCCTTGAAGTTGTGCACGGTAACCAACCCCGCGCATTTCAAGTTCTTTCTTGAATCCTTCTGATACACCAACAACCATGTTGTTCAAAAGGGCACGAGTAGTTCCGTGGATAGTTTTCATTTCTTTTGAATCGTTTGGACGGTGAAGAGTTACTTCAGTACCTTCCACACGGATTTCAATATCTTTTGAGAACTCACGAGTAAGTTCTCCTTTAGGTCCTTTTACAGTTACAACGTTGTCATTGTTAGTGAT
The DNA here is from genome assembly GCA_963515455.1 of Streptococcus mitis. GTDB lineage: Bacteria > Bacillota > Bacilli > Lactobacillales > Streptococcaceae > Streptococcus > Streptococcus mitis_DN. The sequence goes on from CAUPXP010000001.1 coordinate 23,928, forward strand.
TTCAACACCAGCAGGCAACACGATAACTTTATTACCAATACGTGACATGTTTTTATTCTCCTGTTAAATTGTCAGGCCAGAAAGGCCAGTTTTCACGGGGTTAAATCGATTTCTCGATTTAAAGGAACATTTAGGTTTCAATTTCAAAGTGAATCTAGGCATCGTCTCGCAGGCATAACTTTGGGTTAGGCAAGAGACGATAACGAAGAGTCACAAAGAAATTGGGTGCTAAATATTACCAAACGTAAGCGATAACTTCCCCACCAACATTCTTTTGGCGTGCTTCTTTATCAGTAAGCAAACCTTCAGAAGTTGAAAGGATAGCAATTCCAAGTCCGTTAAGAACTTTTGGAAGGTCTTCACGTTTTTTGTAGACACGAAGTCCTGGTTTAGAAACACGTTTCAAGTTAGTGATAACTTTTTCACCGTTTGGTCCGTATTTAAGGAATACACGGATGATGCCTTGTTTGTCATCTTCGATGATTTCAACGTTTTTTACAAAACCTTCGCGTTTAAGGATTTCAGCAATCCCTTTTTTGATGTTTGATGCAGGTACTTCAAGTACTTCGTGTTTTGCTTGGTTAGCGTTACGAATACGAGTTAAGAAGTCTGCGATTGGGTCAGTCATAACCATTTTGTTTTTCTCCTCTTACTAGTAGTTTGCAAGTTGCACTTGCTAGTTAATGATTGAGCTAGGCTCAGAATATGTTTTCTAGGTTTCAATTCCTAAGTGAGTCTAGGCATCTGCTTGCAGGCATAACTTGAGTTAGGCAAAAGCAGATAACGACGAATCACGACGGGATTGAAAGCTAGAATTACCAAGATGCTTTTGTTACACCAGGAATTTGTCCTTTGTAAGCTAATTCACGGAAGCAAACACGGCAAAGTTTAAATTTGCGGTAAACTGAATGTGGACGGCCACATTTTTCACAACGAGTATAAGCTTGAGTAGAGAACTTCGCTGGACGTTTGTTCTTAGCAATCATTGATTTTTTAGCCATTAGATTTACCTCCTATATTATTTTGCAAAAGGCATTCCAAGGCCTGTAAGCAATGCACGTGACTCTTCGTCAGTGTTAGCAGTTGTAACGATAACGATGTCAAGACCACGAGTTTTGTCAACGTCATCAAAGTTGATTTCTGGGAAGATCAATTGTTCTTTCACACCAAGTGTGTAGTTTCCGCGTCCATCAAATGATTTTGTTGGAACACCGTGGAAGTCACGTACACGTGGAAGTGAAACTGAAACCAATTTATCCAAGAATTCGTACATACGTTCACCACGAAGGGTAACTTTTGCACCGATCGCAACACCTTCACGAAGACGGAAGCCGGCGATTGATTTTTTAGCTTTAGTGATAAGTGGTTTTTGACCTGAGATAAGTGCCAATTCTTCAGCAGCTTTTTCAAGGCTTTTAGCGTTTGATACAGCTTCACCAACACCCATGTTCAAAACGATCTTATCTACTTTAGGCACAGCCATCACTGATGAGTAGTTGAATTGTTCTGTCAAAGCAGGAACTACTTCATTAAGATATTTTTCTTTTAAACGATTTGCCATTATACTTCTCCTTTCCTTCGTGATTAATCAAGCACTTCGCCTGATTTTTTGTTGTAGCGAACTTTTTTACCGTCTACAAATTTGTAACCAACACGACCAGCTACACCATTTTTGTCCAAAACTTGAACGTTTGATACGTGGATAGCTGCTTCTTTCTCGATGATACCACCTTGAGGAAGCTCGTTAGTTGGACGTTGGTGTTTCTTAACGATGTTAACACCTTCAACGATAACTTTGTTTACTTTTGGAAGGGCAGTAAGGACAACAGCTTCTGTTCCCTTATCTTTACCAGCGATTACGCGAACTTTGTCGCCTTTTTTTACAAACATTAGGTTTCTCCTTGATTTTTCTTACGCCCATAAGGGCACCCTGGAGGTAAATCCAGGGGACTAGTTTGCTTCTAAAAATTAAAGTACTTCTGGAGCAAGTGACACGATCTTCATGAAGCCACCTTCACGCAATTCACGTGCAACTGGGCCAAAGATACGTGTTCCGCGAGGAGTTTTGTCTTCACGGATGATAACTGCTGCGTTTTCGTCAAATTTGATGTATGAACCATCAGCACGACGAGCACCTGATTTAGTACGAACGATAACTGCTTTAACAACGTCACCTTTTTTAACCGCACCACCAGGAGTAGCTTGTTTTACAGATGCCACGATAACATCACCGATGTTTGCAAATTTACGTCCTGAACCACCAAGAACTTTGATAGTCAAGATTTCGCGAGCACCGCTGTTGTCTGCGACTTTCAAACGAGTTTCTGTTTGAATCATTTCAGTTTTCTCCTTTCAGGTTTGATTAGATGATGACCGCTTCTTCAACAACTTCTACAAGACGGAAACGTTTTGTAGCTGAAAGCGGACGAGTTTCCATGATACGTACGATATCGCCTTCTTTGGCAACATTGTTTTCATCATGAGCTTTGTATTTTTTAGAGTAGTTAATACGTTTACCATAGACTGGGTGGTTACGTTTTGTTTCAACTACAACTGTGATTGTCTTGTCCATTTTGTCAGATACAACACGTCCAACAAGAACTTTACGATTATTGCGTTCCATTGAAATTTCTCCTTCCCTAGTCTATTATTTCGCTTCAGATTGAACTGTTTTGATACGAGCGATTTGTTTTTTAACTTCTTTCAAGCGAGCTGTTTGTTCCAATTGGCCAGTAGCAGCTTGGAAACGAAGTTCAAACAATTCTTTTTTCAATTCGTTTTCGCGCTTCGCGAGTTCTTCTTGAGAAAGACCACGAAGTTCTTTAACAAATTCTTTTACTTCATTAAGTTTCATGCCTTCTCCTTATTCTGCTTCACGTTTTACGAATTTACATTTAACTGGCAATTTGTGGCTAGCAAGACGAAGCGCTTCGCGAGCGATCTCTTCAGATACACCAGCGATTTCGAACATCACTTTACCACGTTTAACTGGTGCTACCCAACCTTCAGGTGCCCCTTTACCAGATCCCATACGCACACCGATAGCTTTAGCAGTGTATGATTTGTGTGGGAAGATTTTAATCCAAACTTTACCACCACGTTTCATGTAACGAGTCATGGCGATACGAGCAGCTTCGATTTGGCGGTTAGTGATCCAGTGGCTAGTTGTAGCTTGAAGACCGTATTCACCGAATGCTACTTCTTTTCCACCTTTTGCTTCACCGCGCATTTTTCCACGGAATTCACGACGGTGTTTAACACGTTTAGGTACTAACATTGGTTATTTACCTCCTTTAGTGTTTTTGCGAGCTGGAAGAACTTCACCACGGTAGATCCATACTTTAACACCAAGTTTACCGTATGTAGTATCTGCTTCTTCCCAAGCGTAATCGATATCTGCACGAAGTGTGTGAAGTGGAACAGTTCCTTCAGAGTATCCTTCAGCACGGGCGATATCTGCACCGTTCAAACGACCTGATACTTGAGTTTTGATTCCTTTAGCTCCAGCACGCATTGCACGTTGGATTGCTTGTTTTTGTGCACGACGGAAAGCAACACGTTGCTCCAATTGACGAGCAATTCCTTCACCTACAAGATGAGCATCCAAATCAGGTTGTTTGATTTCGATGATGTTGATGTGTACTTGTTTTCCAGTCAATTTGTTAAGTTTTGCACGGAGTGCATCAACGTTAGCACCACCTTTACCGATAACCATACCTGGTTTAGCAGTGTGAAGTGAAACGTTAACTTTGTTTACTGCGCGTTCGATTTCGATAGTTGAAACTGCTGCGTCAGCAAGTTCTTTTTGAACGAATTTACGGATTGCAAGATCTTCATGAAGGTAATCCGCGTATTCTTTTTCAGCATACCATTTGGCATCCCAATCACGGATGATGCCGACACGCATACCAATTGGATGTACTTTTTGACCCACGATTTTACCTCCTTATTTTTCTGCAACAGCTACAGTGATGTGAGCTGTACGTTTGTTGATTGGTGAAGCTGAACCTTTCGCACGTGGACGGAAACGTTTCATAGTTGGTCCTTCGTTTGCGAATGCTTCAGATACTACCAAGTTAGCTTTATCCAAACCAAAGTTGTTTTCAGCGTTAGCTACAGCTGAGTTCAAAACTTTCAAGATGATTTCAGCAGCTTTGTTTGGAGTGAATGTCAAGATTGCGATTGCATCGGCTACGCTTTTACCACGGATGTTATCAAGAACAAGACGTGATTTACGAGGTGAAACACGTACTGTACGAGCCATTGCTTTAGCTGAAGTAATTTCTGCCATTTATGTTCTCCTTATTTTCTACGTGTTTTCTTGTCGTCTGCAGCGTGACCTTTGTAAGTACGAGTTGGTGCAAATTCACCAAGTTTGTGACCTACCATGTCTTCTTGGATGTAAACAGGTACGTGTTTACGTCCGTCATAAACTGCAATAGTGTAACCAATGAAACTTGGGAAGATCGTTGAACGACGTGACCAAGTTTTAATAACTTTTTTCTTTTCGTCGTTAGCTTGAGCTTCAACTTTTTTCATCAAATGCTCATCGACGAAAGGTCCTTTTTTAAGACTGCGTCCCATTTTTATATTTTCTCCTTTAAATGTTGTACCACAGCGGCTTGCGCTCACATGGAGCGCTACCGAGCTGGCGGATTTACTAGTTGCTTAAGCGACTAGTTTAATATTATTTCTCGTTGCGACGACGAACGATAAGTTTGTCAGATTTCGCTTTCTTGTTACGAGTTTTAAGACCAAGAGCAGGTTTGCCCCATGGAGTAGATGGCGCTTTACGACCAACTGGTGCTTTACCTTCACCACCACCGTGTGGGTGATCGTTAGGGTTCATTACAGAACCACGAACTGTTGGGCGGATACCTTTCCAACGGCTACGTCCTGCTTTACCAAGGTTTACAAGTCCATGTTGTTCGTTTCCGACAACACCAACTGTAGCACGGCAAGTTCCAAGAATCATACGAACTTCACCTGATTGAAGACGAACAAGAACGTATTTACCTTCTTGACCCAATACTTGAGCAGATGCTCCAGCAGCACGTACCAATTCACCACCACGACCTGGTTTCAACTCGATGTTGTGGATCAAAGTACCAACTGGGATGTTAGCAAGTGGAAGAGCGTTTCCGACTTTGATATCTGCTTCTGGACCTGAAACGATACGTTGACCAACTTCAAGACCTTTTGGAGCGATGATGTACGCTTTCACACCGTCAGTGTAGTGTACAAGAGCGATGTTTGCAGAACGGTTTGGATCGTACTCGATTGTTTTAACAACTGCTTCAACGTTGTCTTTGTTACGCTTGAAGTCAACCAAACGGTAGAAACGTTTGTGTCCACCACCTTGGTGACGAACTGTGATACGACCGTTGTTGTTACGACCAGCCTTGCTCTTCAATGCAACAAGCAATGATTTTTCAGGAGTGCTTGTTGTGATTTCAGCGAAATCCAAAGAAGTCATATTACGGCGACCGTTTGTTGTTGGTTTATAAACACGAATTCCCACGATATTTCCTCCTTAGATTATTCAGCTTCAGCAGCAAACAACTCGATTGCTTTAGAATCAGCTGTAAGTGTGATGATAGCTTTTTTAGTTTTGTTAGTAAAACCAGTGTAACGTCCAACACGTTTAGCTTTTGGTTTTACGTTGATTGTGTTAACATTAGCAACTTTAACACCTTCGAAAGCAGCTTCAACAGCTTGCTTGATCAAAAGTTTGTGTGCACGAGTGTCAACTTCAAATACATATTTTCCTGCTTCAAGTTGAGCCATTGAGCTTTCAGTGATGACAGGTTTTTTGATAACATCATACAAATTCATTATGCAAGAACCTCCTCGATTTTAGAGATAGCTGCTTGAGTAACAAGAAGTTTGTCACTATTTGCGATGTCAAGAACACTTGCAGTTGTAGCAGTCGCAACTTTCACGTTTGGAAGGTTACGAGCTGAGAGAGCTGCGAATTCGTTTCCTTCTTCAAGAATAACAAGGACTTTAGAATCGATGCTCAAAGCTGCAAGAACTTTTGCAAATTCAGCAGTTTTTGGAGCTGTAAATTCAAGAGAATCAACGGCTACAAATTTATTTTCAGCAACTTTTTCTGAGTAAACAGATTTAAGTGCAAGGCGACGAACTTTTTGAGGAAGTTTGTACGCATAGCTACGTGGAGTTGGTCCGAAGACGATTCCACCACCACGCCATTGTGGAGAGCGGATAGAACCTTGACGAGCACGTCCAGTTCCTTTTTGACGCCATGGTTTGCGTCCGCCACCTGAAACAGCTGAGCGGTTTTTAACTGCGTGAGTTCCTTGACGAAGGCTAGCACGTTGGCTGATGATCACATCAAACACAACAGATTGGTTTGGTTCGATACCAAAGATTGCATCGTTAAGAACAACTTCGCCCGCTTGTTTACCAGTTTGGTCGAATAATGTTACATTTGCCATTTTGACTGTATTCCCCTTTCCTTATTATTTACCAGCTTTAACTGCTGACTTGATAGTGATAAGAGATTTCTTAGCACCTGGTACGTTACCTTTGATAAGGATAACGTTCTTTTCTGGAACAACTTGTACAACTTCAAGGTTTTGAATTGTTACGCGGTCACCACCCATACGTCCTGCAAGGTTTTTACCTTTGAATACGCGGTTAGGTGCAACAGGTCCCATAGAACCTGGACGACGGTGGTAACGAGAACCGTGAGCCATTGGTCCACGTGATTGTCCGTGGCGTTTGATAACACCTTGGAAACCTTTACCTTTAGAAGTACCAGTTACGTCAACAACGTCTCCAGCTGCGAATGTTTCAACTGTAATTTCAGCACCAACTTCCAAGCCTTCAACGTTTTTGAATTCACGAATGAAGCGCTTAGGAGCCGTGTTAGCTTTCGCTACATGTCCTTTAGCAGGTTTGTTGCTCAATACTTCGCGTTTGTCATCGAAACCGACTTGGATAGCGTTGTATCCGTCTGTTTCAACAGTTTTAACTTGAAGAACAACGTTTGGAGTTGCTTCAATAACTGTTACAGGGATCAATTCGCCAGCTTCAGTGAAGATTTGAGTCATTCCCACTTTTTTCCCTAAGATTCCTTTTGTCATGAGAAAATAGTTCCTTTTCTATATTTTTTATTCAAAAAGTTTTTAACGAGCGTTTTTCATGCTCAAGGTATCAAGCTTTAGATTAAAGTTTGATTTCTACGTTTACACCACTTGGAAGATCCAATTTCATCAACGCATCAACTGTTTTTTGAGTTGGGTTAACGATATCGATCAGACGTTTGTGTGTACGCATTTCAAATTGTTCGCGAGAGTCTTTGTATTTGTGAGTCGCACGAATGATTGTGTAGAGGCTACGTTCAGTTGGAAGTGGGATTGGACCCGCAACTTGTGCACCTGTACGAGTAGCTGATTCTACGATTTTTGCAGCCGCTGTGTCAAGCGTACGGTGTTCGTAAGCTTTCAAACGGATACGGATTTTTTTGTTTGCCATCTTTTTCTCCTTTTCGTCTATTTAAGATAATAGGCTAGCTCCACAAGAAAACCGACGCGGTGTTGCGTGGCAATGCAACCGAGCGTGTCGCAACCTCTTGCATCAAAGCTAAGGCTGTAATTTACAGCACCATAATAGAATAACACAAAGCCCCTGCGATTGCAAGGGATTTGTTGCTGTTTTTTAAAATTTTTAACATGAAAATGTTTTCTTTTTTGGCAGGTCATTTATTTAAGTATTTTACGGAAGAAAGTTATTCTCTCTTCACCTGTTCATAGCTTTCTTTTCCGTCATTAAGCTTATCCCAAATCACTACTTGCCCACTTTGGAGCGATTTTTGCACATCGATAATTCGTTGGTTGGACGACCCTCGAAACTGGAGCATGAGATTTCTCTTAGTTCGGTCATACCGTCCATCTACAAGGATGTCAATTAGCGATAAGAGTTCCAATTTGTCTGGAGTCTCCAGCATCATTTCTTCCCAAGTATAGCCCGTCCAGGACCAGATGTCTTTGTTTGGCAATTCCTTCCGGATACGTTTAACAAGTGGCAAAAGGATTCCTGTATTGAGGAAGGGTTCCCCTCCTAGCAAGGTCAAGCCTTGAACATAGGGTTGAGCAAGATCTTCCATAATCTGTTCTTCTAATTCTGCTGTATAGGGAATTCCTGCCTTGAAAGACCAAGTCGCTACATTATAACATCCCTCGCAGTGAAACATGCAGCCTGATACATAGAGAGAGTTGCGCACTCCTTCTCCATCTACAAAGTTAAAGGCCTTGTAGTCGATGATACGCCCTTGACTAAGCTCCTCGCTTTTCCATTCTTGTGGTTTAGGATTATTCATTCACTACCTCTATCCAATAACGCTCCACACCATTACGAACATCCTCAAGGAGCCCACCATTTGCTAAAATGACTGCTCTGCTAGCAGGATTATTCACGCTACAGGTCACAAGAGTTTTCTTAATGTTCTTTTCCTTAGCAACTTGCAAGCCCTGACGGAGAGTTTCCTTGGCATAACCTTTGCCTCTTTCAGATGGTCTGATGGAATAACCAATGTGGCCAGCATAATTCAATAACCCCTCATTCAGTCTCAATCGCAGATTCAAAAATCCTAGAGCACGATCTACATCATCAAATGATACAAATTGAATAGAAGGAACACGATTTTCAGGCAAGTTTATTCCCATCTCTTTTTGCATATTTGTTTCCAACCACTCTTCATACACAAAGTTCTCTGTATCCCAAAATCCTCCATCATGGGCTGATTGGCTCTTTTCAAACTCTGCCATCATCTCTAAAACTGTTTCTTTATCTGCTAATCTTGGTCTGCGTAATTCCATCCTTACCTCCCACTATGAGAAAAGCGAGAGCTGACTCTCACTTTTATTTTTTCTTATTCTTGTTTAAAAATTGTTCTTTGAGGCTGAGCAAGCGTTCTTTTTTACCAGCTCCACCTTTAGAGTGTTTCTCGTGATAACGAGTCACTTGTGCGCGACCCTTATCGTCTAATTGATATTTCCCCATCTCATTTCTTTCTAATTTGTTACTTGATGGCCAGCTATTTTAATCGTTGAGCCATTCATGTGTTTGACACGTGCAGCGATTTCCTTGTGACGCCCATTGACCATCGGTCTCGCTTGAGGATTGCCTAGATAGCCGCAAGTTCGTTTGACCACATCTACTGTTTTTGGATCGCTATTGCCACAGTTTGGACAAGCAAATCCTCTTTCAGTTGGTTCAAAATCTCCTTCAAAGTCACACTTGTAGCAACGGTCAATTGGAGTATTGGTCCCCAGATAACCCACACGGTCATAAGCATAATCCCAGACAGCTTCCAAGGCCTTTGGATTTTGCTGAAGGACTGGATACTCACAGTAATGGATGAAACCACCTGACGCACCTGCTTCTGGATAGATTTTTTCAAAATCCAGTTTTTCAAACGGTGTTGGATTCTTACGAACATCGTAGTGGAAAGAATTGGTGTAGTATTCCTTATCTGTAATATCAGGAATAGAGCCAAACTTCTCTGTATCTAGTCGGCAAAAACGGTCTGTCAAACTTTCAGATGGTGTTGAGTAGATAGAGAAATGATAGCCATATTGATCTGACCACTCTTCTACACGGCGTTTCATATCTCGAATAATGTCTAGCGTGAATTCCTTAGCATCTGGATTGCTTTCCCAGCTATTACCAAAGAAAACAGTCGCTACTTCATACAAACCGATATAGCCTAGTGAAACTGTCGCACGACGATTCTTAAAGAGCTGGTCAACACTTTCTTCTTTACCTAGACGATGGCCAAAAGCACCGTATTGATAGAGGATAGGAGCATTTGCTGGCGTCGCTTCTTTAGTTCGTTCGACACGGTAAACCAGAGCATCTTCTGCAATGTTCATCCGCTCGTTGAAGATTTCCCAGAACTTGGTCATATCACCTTCAGATTCTAGGGCGATACGAGGCAGGTTAACCGTCACAACTCCTAGGTTCATGCGACCTGAATTGACTTCTACACCATTCTCATCCTTCCATCCTTGGAGGAACGAACGACAGCCCATAGGTACCTTGAAGGAACCTGTTAAGTCAACAATCTTATCATAGGACAAAACATCCGGATACATCCGTTTTGTTGCACACTCAAGAGCCAACTGCTTGATGTCGTAGTTGGGAGTCCCTTCCTCCAAGTTAAGGCCTCTTTTAAGCGTAAAGATGAGTTTAGGGAAGATAGCTGTGCGGTGTTCCGAACCAAGTCCCTTGATACGAATGTTTAAAATTGCCGTTTGAATTTCACGCTCAAAACGATTGGTTCCTAGACCAAAACCTAGCGAGGTAAAAGGTGTTTGTCCATTTGAAGTGAAGAGGGTGTTGATTTCATACTCGAGAGATTGCATGGCATCATAGATGTCCTTTTGCGTTTTCTTCCAGGCATAATCTTCTCGTTTTTCAGGCAAAACCCATTCTTCTGCATCTTTGAGGTGTTTTTGGTAGTTCTTCTCTGCATAAGGCGCCAAAACTTCATCGATACGGTCAGCTGAACAGCCCCCATACTGGCTAGAAGCAACGTTGGCGATGATTTGCGAAATCTGAGCCGTTGCAGTCTGGATAGACTTGGGACTTTCTACCTCTGCATTCCCAATCTTAAAACCATTTTCCAACATACCTTTAAAATCAATCAAACAGCAGTTGGTCATAGGTGTATAGGGGCTGTAGTCCAAATCGTGATAGTGGATATCCCCCTTTTGGTGGGCATTGGCTACGTGCTTAGGAAGCATTTGCAGTCCGATTGATTTCCCAACAATCCCTGCTGTCAAATCACGCTGGGTATTAAAGACATCGCTGTCTTTATTGGCATTTTCATTGACAACTGCCTGGTCTTTGTTGAGAAGTTTATGGATACTAAAGTTGATATCCGTCGCTTTTGAGCGCTCAAAATCCCTTTGTGTCCGATAAGTAATATACTCCTCAGCCAGCGCATATTCTTTGGCTTCAAGCAGTTCATGTTCTACGATATTTTGAATTTCGTAAATCTTAACCCCCTGTGGAAAGCGACTATGAATTTCTGTGACAATTCGCTCGGTCAGAGCATTTAGGCGTTTTTCGACCAAGGGTGTCACATCCATAACCTTGTCAGCCGCCTTGTGGAGAGCCTTGTCAATCTTATCCACATCAAATACAACACGTCTCCCATCTCGTTTCTCGACGAAGAGAGTTGGCAAAATTGTAATTTTTTCTTCTAGTGCAATCATATGCATGCTCTTTTCTAAAATGTTCTTTCTAAAAAGTATTATACCACTCTAAAAAGAAAAATCAATATCTTGTGTTAAAAATCCTAAAATTTTTAAAAATGCACAAGATATTGATTTGGTTATTTAATTTTATAGACTTTAAACTCTGAGTAATCAGTCTTTACTTGTTGGTAATTTTCTTTTAAGAGTATCTCCACTTCAGACCAGACTGGCACCTTGTCATTTACCACAATCACCTTAGGTTGTTTTTCTTTCAAGTCATTAAGTAACTTATTCCGATTTTCCTCAGTTGCTGTATAGTGCACGGGAGACAAAATCGCCGATGGCGACAAGCGCTCACTCTTACGATAAAGAGTCGCAGTATCATCCCATGCATAGATAGCATCTTCCGTATTCGTCTCCTCTTTTACCAAATCAGCAAGACGATCACGTTCTTGATAAGGTACCGGATAAAGGACAAACTTCATCAAAAAGGGAACAGTCAAGAGATATAACAAAGTTAAAATCGGTAGGTAAAGATTTCCTTTAGTATAGCGATGCCAGAGACTAACAGGCTCTTCTCTGCGTCTTCTTCTAACGCTACGACCACTCTGTTGCCCCTTGATATTGGACACTAAAAGCAGAAGAAAGACAGGGAAAATGAGCATCAAACGGGATGCATGTAGGGGATCCTGTGTAAAGAAAATCACTACCAAACCTAAAATTAGGAACAAACTCGCAGGCACTGAGATGACATATAGTTTAGAGGATTTAGATTGAAAGAGGCCTAAAAAGACAAAAACCAAAACTCCCATTCCCAGAGCCAACAACCCATAAAACAAAACATTTTCTAACAATGCCGAAACAGAAGTCAAACGAATGGAATGAATTGGATACAAAATTCCACTAATCGCATCCTCAAAACTTCCTGTTGCAACACTATAATAGGCAGTTGGATAAAAGACAAGTGAAAAACCTAAAGCCACTGCAAGAAACTGATAAAATCCATGTGCAAAACGTCTATGCCCAAGGTTAAAGACCAACAAGCCTAAACTCACTACAGCAATAAACAGGAGCGATGCCAAGGGAGCAAAGAAAAATCCGCCCGCCAAAGCCAGCCCAATCCGTACAAATCCCTTATCATGGTTTGGATTGCTTAGGTAAGCAGCAACTAAATTAAAGGCCGCGAATAAGAAAGGAAGCGCTAAAAGAGTCGCATATCCTCCACCAAAAGCAAGACCTGTAACCAGCATGTAAAAAATAGTCACCAGTTGTCCAGCTTGATCTCCTTGCTCTGTCAAGGTGTCTGCCGATCGAAAGAGGAAAAATCCGCCTGCTACCAAGGCTAACCACTCAAAGACGGCAAAGAAAAATCCACCCTGAGTCACGTAAGTCAGCAAATAATAAAGCAAACCTTGACTTCCATAATAGTCGCTGTAAATCTTCCCTGTCTGATGAAGGGCCCAACCTGCATAAAAATCCTGCACTTCCTGTGTACTCATTAAATCGAGTAATAGCGGTACTCCTAGAGTTATCCCCGTTACAAGCGTACTCCATAGTAAAATTTTTACCAAAGGAAGACGACTTGATTCACGATGATGCGATTCTTGTTCGATTTGGTATTCTAGAGGTTCACGATTCTCCTGATGAACTTCTTCTACTCTACCATACACACTCATATCGTTTCTCCTATTCAATTTATCTGTCTTAGTATATCAAAAAGTCCTAGGATTGTCAGCTTGCGATGGGTATTTGAGTGATTTTTTGCATAGTTTCACAAAGATTTCAATTTCCCGAAATCGATGTAAATGTGTCTGTTTAAATGACATGATATAGTTCAATTCTTTCTGAGTCAGCATCGTCCCTCCCTATATCTTTCTATTCGTAAAAAGCAAGAAAAATAGGACTGGTTTGTGTCCTCAGTCCTAGATTTCTTATAAGATAGGGGCGAATAACTGGGCGATTTCCTTAATCAATTTTTGATACCAGCTATTTTTTATCGTATGAGGGAAAATTTCTTGCGATGCTGAAAAAATCTCTTGAAAATCTTTTTGAATCTCAGCGATTGATTCTGTTTTATATAGCAAGACTGCATTTTCATAGTGATGAAGCAAACTTCTATAATCTAAGTTAATGGTTCCAACTGCAGCAAAGTCCTTATCCACTAAGATTTGTTTACTGTGGATAAAGCCTGGACTATACTCAAAAATCCTCACTCCTGCTGACAACAAATCCGGATAGGCCCCTCTTGTGATGAGTTGGATTAATTTCTTATCTGGAATGAAAGGAGTCACGATGCGGACATCGACACCCCTCATGGCCGCATTTTTAATACTCTCTGTTAAGTCATAGTCAATAATCAAATAGGGCGTTGTAATATAGACTGAATCAGTGGCCTGATTAATCAAACTTTGATAGACTTTTTTCCCTACCTGAGTACGGAAGATGGGCTTGGGCCCACTACCGTAAGGAATGCAGAGCCCTTGGCCAGAACAAGGCTGATTTTCCAAGTGATACTGATCAAAATCGCTGATTTCCCCACGATTGATATACCAAGTCATCAAAAAGAGACGGGTTAGAGCCTTGACACCAGGGCCATCTAAGCGAATCCCACTGTCCTTCCAATAGCCAAAGCGTTCTACATGATTGATGTACTCATCGGCTAAGTTAATGCCTCCTGTATAGGCCACCTGACCATCTATGACAAGGATTTTACGATGGTCCCGATTGTTGTAAGCCACCGTCAAGCGAGGAATCACCTTGTTAAATTTATGGGCTTCAATTCCTCGACTACGAAGCTGAATAGTATAATCTCCAGGCAAAGTCGCCATACAGCCGATATCATCATAGAGCATCTTGACCTCTACACCTTGAGCTGCCTTTTGCTCTAGTATGTCTAGTATGCTATTCCACATTAGACCTTCTTCGACAATATAGTACTCTAGAAAGATAAACTTTTCAGCTTTCTTGAGGTCTTCCAACATATATTGCCACATGCTTTCACCCGAAGAAAAGAATTGTGAGTCTGTTCGATCATAGACATCGGCGTTACTATCCATACTTAACAAAGATTTGATAACTCCGTAAGCCGCCTTATCCTCTTCCTTCAATTTCTGGCGGAGAGCTTTACTGTTATCCTCCCGAAAATGCATAGAACCAAGTTTGTCCAACTGCTTGATTTCTTTTTTGGATAATCGTCTTTCACCAAACATCAGATAGAGCAAGGGGCCAATGACAGGAACAAAAGTCACCACTAACCACATCACTTTGCTTTCAGGCGCCATGGAACGATTGACAATCGCTACGATAGTCGCCATACTCATAAAGATTAAGAGAATAACCCAAAGAATAGGGGCCATACGCCCTAAATAAAGAAAGAGACCAAAAACAAGAAAAAGTTCAAGTAGCATAATCGAAAGACTAAAGCCATACTTGGACATCAATAATTGAAATTTTCTATATTTCATATCCTCTCCTTGATAGTTTGAATGATAAAAACAGGTAATTAATATTAGTATAACGCAGGTATTCGGTAGAAGGCAAGTATTTATAATCATTTTTCTGAGCAAAAGCAAAAGAGACCGAAAATTCCAGTCTCCTCCTAGTCTATTTTGATAAAACAATGCAATCAAACGCTTCTCTATCCATATCATCAATAATCATCTGGTTGCCATTGATTGCATAAATCTTGACATCATCACCAATAATCATGCGTTGATTAGCAACGTCGAAACTAACCTGTTTGATTTCTTGTTCCCCGTCAGTTCCTACCTGAGTCCAGGTACCAGTTGTTCCAGTCACCACTAAAGTGATACGGTCTCCTTCGTCCTGACCAGTATAAGTTCCATCAATATTAGTTGGTTGAGCCTCAGGCGCATTTTGTGAAGAACTTGTCGCTGCCTGGTTGCTATTTTCTGTAGAAGATGAAGCTGTTGCTTGTGATTGTTGAGTTTGCGATTGAGCTACTGGTTGTTGAAACTGTTGAGTCCTTTGCGAACAAGCTACTAAGAAACCAAGACTTGCTAAAGAAGCAAGAGAAAGTGTGAATCTTTTTAATTTCATGATGAATTTTCTTTCTGCTACCAATTTAGAGAAATTTCCTCCTAACTGGCAGTTCCCCTAGTATAACAAGTTCAAAAAAAGAGGTCAATTTATCTGCTCATGCCCCAGTATGTGGCTCCGTACTTCTGAGATAAAATAGAGAGACCCTGTAATGAATAACAAGTCCTTGGTATCGGCTCTTTCTTCAAAACTGCTGATAAATTCTCGGTAAGAGGGAATTACATGGTAACCTGTTACATCTGTTTCATCCAAAGAACCTTGATAGTCAAAACCTGTCACCTTGAGTTCCACCTGAGGCAATTTTTCAGTCATATAAGCCAACATCCCTTGATAATCCTTCCGTTTCAAGGCTCCAAATAGGATTTGAGGACGATGTCCTTCCTGCTCTTTTTCTTTGACAAACTCCACCAGGCGAGTCAAGGCAGGGAGGTTATGGGCACCGTCCAAGTATATCTGCGGACGAATACGCTCCAAACGGCCAGCCCAACAGGTCTTCTCCAAAGCCTGTCTTACAGCCTGCTCATCAACAACTTCCTTTCCTTCCCTCATAAAGAGAAGAAACGTTTGTAACGCTAAGGTCGCATTTTCCTGCTGATAAGCTCCTTCTAAACCTATTTTCAACTGTGAAAGGTTAGCAAAAGAGCTTGAAAAATCCCCATTCAGCATTGAAAAATCTTGGCCTGCCTGATAAAGGTCAACAGCTAAAGAGTCTGCTTTTTTCTGACAAACAAGCCTAGCTTCTGAAGACAATTTCGCAATCACTGCCTTTTTACCAGCCTTAAAAATACCAGCTTTCTGCTTTGCAATTGCTGCTATACTGTCACCCAGAGTCTCCTGATGGTCAAGGCCGATGGAGGTGATGACAGCAAGCTCTCCAGTTACCACATTAGTCGTATCAAGTAAGCCACCAATTCCCACTTCTAGTAAAACCAAGTCCACCTCTTGCTCCCTAAAGTAGAGAAAAGCAATCAAGGTCAGCAATTCAAAAAAGGACAACTGGTCATGAGTTTGCAGAAGTGTTTTTTCCATCTCCTTGACCTGCCCAGCTAAACGGATAAAGTCTGCGTCTGCTATAGGTTGTCCATTAATACAGATTCGATCATTGATAGAGACGATATGAGGGGATGTAAAAGTCGCAACTTTTTTACCATGCTCCATAAATAACTCCCTCATAAAAGCAATGGTAGATCCTTTCCCATTAGTCCCTGTTACGTGGATAATAGGATAAGATTTCTCGGGATTCCCCAACAAATCCACCGCTTGTTGCATTCGGCCCAAGCCTGATCGAAAATTCAAACCAATCCGACTATGGAGCCATTCTTCTACTTCAAACATACACATCTCCTTGACAAAAGTCTAATCAATTATCTAGCAAAATTCCGTAGATAACAAAAAACGAGGTCAGGATTTTCGTCCCGACCTCTTACCTGGTTAGCTAATAACTAGCTACTATGAATATTAACGTAGGGTAAAACATCCACTGAATGTGCCTGCGTTTCTAATTTCTAGGAGTTGGGCTGATACAGTCTCCCATACTTACTTACGGTCTTTATTTTTAGCGTAAGGGTAAAAATGTTCACTGAACATACCAGCTCTTTTTTATTTCAAAGAGCTGGGCTAAAAACGTCCCCCGGACGTTTTTACTCCTCCATAAAACTATTGAAGACTTCTTCAATCATGTTCCATTCGTCTTCTGAGTCTTCTGGGATTGGTTGCAATTCGCCTTCTGTTCCATCTTCGTTTTCGATGAATGAGTAAGCTTGGATTTCAACTTGTCCGTCTTCGTCTTCTTCTGCGTTAACTGGTACTAGAAGAACATAGTTTTTACCAAATTCTTCTTTTCCGTCAATGGTCAAAAGGATTTCAAACAAGGTTTCATTTCCTTGCTCATCTACTAGTGTGATTAGTTCACGTTCTTCGTGGTCGTGGTTATGATCGTGTGACATAGCCTCTCCTTTATATTAAAATTTTCTATCTAAATAATTTTGTAAAATCAGCTGAGCTGCTAACTTATCAATGACTTTCTTGCGCTTATTGCGACTGATATCTGCTTGTTCAATCAACATACGCTCAGCGGCCACTGTTGTCAAGCGTTCATCTTGATAGTCTACTGGTAAACCAAAAAGCTCTTCTAGCTTTGCTCCGTATGCTTGACTAGCTTCCACGCGCGGTCCGCTTGTATTGTTCATGTTTTTAGGCAAACCCACTACAAATCGTTCCACCTTGTAAGTATCAACCAACTCCTTAACGCGATCAAAACCAAATTGGCCTTGCTCCTCATTGATTTGGATGATTTCAAGCCCTTGAGCTGTAAAACCGAGTGGATCGCTAATCGCCACCCCTACCGTTTTTGAACCGACGTCCAATCCCATAATTCTCATAGGTTACAGATCGACTCCTTGTCCTTTTAGGTAGTAGCGAACCAACTCCTCAACGATTTCATCACGCTCATACTTACGGATTTGATTTCGTGCATTATTATAACGAGGAACGTAGGCAGGGTCTCCACTCAATACGTAGCCTACAATTTGGTTAATTGGGTTGTAGCCCTTATCGTTCAACGAAGCATAAACATCAGTCAGAGTTTCGCTAATTTCTTTTTTATTGGAATCGTCCAATTTAAAACGTACTGTTTCTTCAGTAAATCCCATTCTAACACCCTCTTTCCTTAGAATAGTACCATTATAGCATAATTCCTTACGTTCTACAATTCAGGCAGTCTATTTATTTGGATTTTCTACTGTTCTGTCGCACCATTTGCCAATCTGTCTGAAATATATTTGCTTGGTTCATTTTTCAAAAGATTTTCCAAGCCAATATTCTTCAAATATTCCAACTGGGAAGCCTTTTTGACGTCCAAAACTTGAAAATCATAACTAGTCGTTGTTTGAAGTTCTGTTGCACTTAATAATTTGGTTTCAAGCTTAAATCCTGCTAATTTACGAGCTTCTACGATGGATTCGTCTTTCTCCTCCGCCTCGAGAAGAGCTTTTTGGGTTTCTTCCACTCCATGTTGGTCAATATAAGTCTTCAACTCATCTGAGACTGGACGTTTTTGTTGGATGGTTAGGTTCAAAAAAGTCTTGTCTTTGTAAGTAATGGTTTGGGTTTGCTGGCTACCATCATCTGATTTCGGCAAAACCAAAGTCTTGGTCACAACTGTATTCTTCTCGGCATTTTCAATAACTGGCAATGCCGACTGAAGCGTATCCTTTTCTGTTTTTGTAGCTGGTCCAGTTTCTTTTTTCTGTCCGCAACCAACCAGGACAAAAAGGAAAGCTAGACTAACAAGAACTATTTTTTTCATTTCTTTCTTCTTTCTTTTTGAAATTAAAATAAGACTGGGAGTTGCTCCCAGTCTTGATGTTTATAGAGCTGCACGTAAACGTGCTTCTGCATTTTCTACATTACGGACAGAGCGTGGTAGGAAGGCACGAATATCGTCTTCCTTGTAGCCAACTTGCAGGCGTTTTTCATCTACAAGGATTGGGCTCTTTAAAATTCTCGGTGTTTCCATAATCAGATTGAGGACTTCATTGACACTCAAATCTTCAATATCCACTCCAAGGGCTTTGGCATAGCGATTTTTAGATGAGACGATGCTGGCTATTCCGTTATCTGTTTTGGTTAGAATATCCAGTAATTCTTCTCGCGTAATTCCTTCTTTACCAAGATTTTGTTCTTTATAACTTAACTGGTGGGCATTGAGCCAGGTTTTTGCTTTTTTACAGCTAGTACAACTTGAGACTGTATAAATTTTAATCATGTACCTACCCCTTTCGCTACATGTTACTATCAGTTTAGTCTATTATACCATAAAAAACATCCGACTTGCGACCTATTTTTAAATTTTTTTGACTTTTTTCGTCATTTTCGTACTTTTTTCTTGACAAAATGAAATTTACAGCCATTCTTTATATTTCTTGATATAGATTTTTTTCACAATTGTCACGCTAATCATATACAAAATAATGATGAAAAGTAAAAAGATGAAATAAATCGATTTTAAAGGGGTTAGATGAAGTAGGATTGCGAGTGGACTGTAGGGAAGGAAGGTCACAAAGGCTGCAGCCAATAAGGTTGTCACAAGGACTAGCCAAGCTGGACGACTTTGTAAAAAGGGAATTTTGGCTGAACGCAACATATGAATAACCATGGTCTGTGACCACATGGACTCGATAAACCAACCTGTCTGAAACAAGACAATAAAGCCTACGGCCGACTCTGCTCCATGAACATAGGCATGACCTGTCGTCATGGGTACAATGATAAAATAAAGCAAAATGAAGGTCAAAATATCAAAGGCAGAAGAAATCGGACCCATCCAAACCATGAAACGTGTGATGGACTTGGCTTCCCAGGTATGTGGATTTCTCAAAAAATCTTTATCCACCTTGTCAAAAGGCAAAGCAATACAAGACAAATCATAAACTAGATTTAGGATAATCAAATGGACTGGTGCCATTGGTAAAAAGGGTAAAAAGATTCCAGAGACCAATAGGGATAAGATATTTCCAAAATTAGAACTCACTGTCATCTTGATATATTTGGTCATATTGGCATAGACCTTACGACCTTCAACAAGTCCTTTTTCAAGCACCATGAGATCCTTATCAAGTAAGATAACATCAGCTGTTTCTTTAGCAATATCTACTGCTGTATCAACAGAAATTCCCACATCTGCTACTTTCATAGAAGGGGCATCATTGATTCCATCTCCCATATAGCCGACCGCATGACCATTAGCCTTAAATTGTAAAATAATCCTTGCTTTTTGGTCAGGAGAAAGTTTGGCAAAAACTGTTACCTCCTCTACGGCTTGAGACAATTCTTGATCACTCATCTGATCAATTTCAGACCCCAACAGCATCTGATTGATATCCAAACCAACCTTTTCACAGACTGCTTGGGTAACTTTTTCATTGTCTCCCGTTAAAATCTTTGTTTGAACCCCATGTTCTAACAAAGCCTTAATTGCTGGTGCTGCAGATGGTTTAGGAGGATCTAGAAAGGCTAAATAACCAGTTAGAATCATATCCCCTTCGTCATCAACTGTATAGGCATGATCTTCCCTCAAACCTGACTTATAAGCCACTCCCAAGACACGCAAACCTTGTTGATTGAGTTGTCGGACTTCCGCTAAAATTTCTTCTCTAATAGCATCTGTCAAGGGAGTAATCACTCCTTGGTATTCCGCATGACTGGAAATCGTCAACATTTCCTCTAGGGCACCCTTGGTTACCAAACTAACCGTTTCGTGTTCATCCTTAACGATAACACTCATCCGTCTACGTTCAAAATCAAAGGGCAATTCATCTATTTTTTGAAAGGTTTGATCTAGATTTTGCAAGAGGGCGTGTTCTTTGGCTTCCTTTTCAGTCCGTTTGATGATGGCTCTGTCCATCAAATTTTTCAAGCCCGTTTGAAAATAAGAATTGAGATAAGCTCGTCTCAAGACGGTCAAATCCAAGCGTCCGTGGATGTCCAAGGGATATTCAAGGACAATTTCGTCTTGGGTTAGAGTCCCTGTCTTATCTGTACACAAAATATCAATCGCCCCTAAGTCCTGTATGGCATTGAGTTTCTTGATAACCACTTTTTCCTTGGCCATAATGATGGAGCCTTTTGCTAGACTGGCCGTGATAATCATAGGAAGCATCTCAGGTGTCAATCCAACACCAACACTCAAAGCAAATACACCAGCTTCTAACCAATCTCCATCTGTTAAACCATTGGACAAGAAAACGATGGGCACCATGACCAGCATCAAACGAATCAAGAGCCACGAAATACTATTCATCTCCCGCTCAAACGAAGTAGGCTCGTCATAGGTGTTCAAAGTCTGCTCAATGGCCCCCATCATGGTATCATCACCAACTGCTAAAACCACGGCCTTGGCACTACCAGATAAGACATTGGTTGCCATAAAGGCGAGCGCTTCTGCTTCTAGCAGACTATCAGATTGTTGAACTGTTGCCTTGGTCAAGGCCAATTTTTCAACCGATTCACTTTCACCTGTCAAGCCCGACTGTTGGACAAAGAAATCGCGCGACTCAAATAAAAGAAGATCTGCTGGAATCATGTCTCCAGCGCTTAATTTAACCACGTCACCCACTACCAAATCATCGATAGGTACTTCTTGGATTTCTCCTTGACGAATGACAGTCGCTGTGTTGACAATCATTTTTGATAGATTGGTCGCAGCCTTATCACTACGGAGTTCTTGGACAAAGCGTATGCCACCAGAAATGAGGACTAGGACAACGATGATAATGGAAGTGGTCGGATCTTCTTGACCTGGTTTTGCCAACCAGACATTGGTCACCAAGGAAATCACGGCGATGACCAGTAAGATGATTGTAAAAGGATTGATAATGGATTCGTAAATCTTTTTGAGGATACTGTCTTCTTGACCCTTTGTGATGGTATTTTCGCCATATAGGTCACGATTTTTCTCCACCTGCTCCTCAGTCAAGCCTGTTAGACTTGTCTTATAAAAAGATAGAGTTTCGTTTAAAGATGTATGAATAGCTGTTGCTAATCTTTCTTTTGTAGTTTTCATTGGTTTCTCCTATCTGTATGAATGATGTGTTTCATACACAGAGACCAATCACTTTATAAGGACAGAACGACACAAATCAGCGATTGGCTGTGTATGTGCGGTTCCGGATGATCGTCAATTTGCATCGTCTATCTCCTTTCTTTGATTTAAACAGTAGAAAATCCTACCATCAAAAAATGGCAGGATTAAAAAACTAAATATCTGTTTTTTCGTTCAAGCTTTAACTCCATAGGGCAATGAAATGAGCTTAGTCTTAGCCTTCGCGACCAGGACTGTTGACCAACGAGTAGTGTCTCCACTGCTTTGCGGTAGTCATCCGTATCCCTATGGTAGTCTCACCTACCGTTTTCGTTTTTCAGTATAAACCTTTAAAATTTAAAAGTCAATCATTTGAGTTGTTTGACTCTTAAATAACTATCAACTCTTTTGGAGCTAGGGTCAACAATTCACAACCTGTTTCTGTAATCAGAATATCATCCTCGATACGAACACCATATTTGCCTTCAATATAGATACCTGGCTCGTCTGTCAAGGCCATACCTGCCTTAATAGTTTCTGTAGAAGTCTGGCTAAAGTATGGTTCCTCATGGATATCCAGTCCAATACCGTGTCCGATACCGTGGGTAAAGTAGTCGCCATAGCCTGCCTCGATAATAATATCACGAGGGATTTTGTCAAAGTCACGGAAACCTAAACCAGCCTTAGCTTGGTCAATCAGAGCTTGGTTGGCTTTCAGGACAGTATTGTAAATCTCTGCCTGCTCATCACTGACGTGTCCCAAGTAGATTGTCCGGGTCATATCGCTGACATAGTGGTCATAAAGGCAACCGAAATCCATAGTGATGGCTTCTCCCAGCTCCACTGGTTTGTGCATAGGATGGGCATGGGGTTTGGAAGAGTTGATCCCACTAGCTAGAATAGTGTCAAAAGACAAGCCAGATGCTCCCAACTCACGCATGCGGAAGTCAAGGAAGTTGGCAATCTCAATTTCAGTCTTTCCTGGCTTAATAAAGTCAAGCGCATCGCGGAAAGCTTGGTCTGAGATAGAACAAGCCTTGCGAATAGCTGCAATCTCTGCCTCATCCTTAATCATTCGAAGACCTTCAACAAACTGAGTTTGTGGCAGCAAGTCAATTCCTTCAAAGGCGGCCTGCATACGATGATAATAAGACACCGAAATCTCATCCTCAAAACCGATGCGAGACAAGCCCATGTCCTTGACAATTCCTGCAATGACAACCAATTCATCACGGTCAGCCACAATCTCAAACCCACTGGTTTCTTGCTTAGCTGCAATAATATAGCGAGAATCTGTCACCAAGACCTGGCGATCACGACTGATAAAAACTGTTCCGTTTGAGCCCCAAAAACCAGTCAAATAATAGACGTTTTTAAGGTTATTGATGATGATGCCATCTAGTTCTTTTTCTTGCATTTTATCTAGAAATGCTTGTACACGTTTATTCATGATGTAACTTTCCTTTCAAATAATGTCCTGTGTAGCTGGCTTCATTGGCCGCTACTTCTTCTGGAGTTCCTGTTGCGATGATGGTTCCACCACCGACACCACCTTCAGGTCCCAAGTCAATAATATGGTCTGCTGTCTTAATGACATCCAGATTGTGCTCAATGACAAGAACTGTATTGCCATCGTCTACAAAGCGAGCTAAAACCTTAAGCAAGCGAGCTATATCCTCGGTATGAAGACCTGTCGTCGGCTCGTCCAGAATGTAGAAAGATTTTCCTGTCGATCGTTTGTGGAGTTCACTAGCCAGCTTCATACGCTGGGCTTCTCCCCCAGAAAGGGTGGTAGCAGGTTGCCCCAATGTCACATAACCCAGTCCCACATCCTTGATAGTCTGAAGTTTACGTTGAATCTTTGGAATGTGTTGGAAGAACTCCACCGCATCATTGACGGTCATATCCAAGACCTGCGAGATATTTTTTTCCTTGTAATGAACTTCTAGGGTCTCACTGTTGTAGCGGGTTCCATGGCAAACTTCACAAGCCACGTAAACATCTGGCAAGAAGTGCATCTCAATCTTGATAATCCCATCACCTGAGCAGGCTTCACAACGACCACCCTTGACGTTGAAACTGAAACGCCCCTTCTTGTAGCCTCGAATCTTGGCTTCATTAGTCTGAGCAAAGAGGTCACGGATATCGTCAAAGACTCCCGTATAGGTAGCAGGGTTAGACCTTGGCGTTCGTCCGATAGGGCTCTGGTCAATATCAATCAAGCGGTCTACATGCTCAATCCCTGTAATAGTCTTAAATTTACCAGGTTTGTCTGAATTACGGTTGAGCTTCTGGGCAATAGCTTTTTTAAGAATGCTGTTGATGAGGGTCGATTTTCCTGAACCTGATACACCTGTCACTGCGATGAATTTTCCTAGTGGGAAGCGAGCTGTGACATTTTGCAAATTGTTCTCACGCGCTCCTGTCACTTCGATAAAACGACCATTTCCGGTACGGCGATCTTCTGGCACTGGAATGGCACGTTTGCCTGACAAGTACTGACCTGTGATAGACTTGCTGTTGCGAGCCACTTGCTTGGGAGTACCTGCAGCAACAATCTCCCCACCAAAAACACCGGCACCGGGACCAACGTCAATCAGATAATCCGCCTCACGCATGGTATCTTCGTCGTGTTCCACCACAATGAGTGTATTACCCAAGTCACGCATCTTTTTCAGGCTGGCAATCAGACGATCATTGTCCCTCTGGTGGAGACCGATTGACGGCTCATCCAATATATAGAGGACACCTGAGAGGTTGGAACCAATCTGGGTTGCCAAGCGAATACGCTGGCTTTCCCCACCTGAAAGGGTTCCTGCTGAGCGAGACAGAGTCAGATAGTTAAGACCCACGTTATTAAGGAAGGTCAAACGGTCCTTGATTTCCTTGAGAATAGGCCGAGCAATGATGGCTTCATTTTCAGACAAGGTTAACTGGCTCACCAAGTCCAAGTGGTCAGCGATAGACAGGTCTGAAATTTCTCCGATATGTGGCCCTTGCTCGCCACCCACACGGACAGACAAGGCCTGGTCATTGAGACGATAGCCGTGACAAGTTCCGCAGGTCAGCTCATTCATGTAAAGACGCATCTGGGTGCGAGTGTAATCGCTGTTTGTCTCGTGATAGCGACGCTTGATATTATTGACAACTCCCTCAAAAGGAATATCGATATCGCGCACACCACCAAATTCATTCTCATAGTGGAAATGGAATTCCTTGCCATCTGAGCCGTAGAGAATCAAGTTCTTATCTTCTTCTGACAAGTCCTCAAAAGGCTTATCCATATCCACTCCAAAAGCTGTCATAGCCTGCTCTAGCATGTTTGGATAGTAGTTGGATGAGATAGGATTCCAAGGAGCCAAGGCTCCCTCACGTAAGGTTTTGCTGGCATCTGGCACCACCAAATCAGTATCCACCTCCAGCTTGATGCCCAAGCCATCACACTCACTACAAGAGCCAAAAGGAGCATTGAAGGAGAAGAGACGTGGCTCTAACTCTGGAACAGTAAAGCCACAAACTGGACAGGCATAATGCTCAGAGAAGAGCAACTCAGAATCGTCCATAGTATCGATAATCACATAACCTTCTGCAATACGAAGGGCTGCCTCAATGGAATCAAAGAGACGACTACGGATGCCCTCCTTGATAACGATACGGTCAACCACGACATCAATATTGTGTTGCTTGCTCTTGGACAACTCTGGCACTTCGGTCACATCATAGACTTCCCCATCCACACGGACACGAACATAACCGTCTTTCTGAACCTTCTCAATAACACTCTTATGTTGGCCTTTTTTCTTGCGGATGACAGGGGCCAAGATTTGCAGGCGCTGGCGTTCTGGCAACTCCAAAACCTTATCCACAATTTGCTCCACAGAAGAAGCCTTGATAGCTCCATGCCCGTTGATACAGTAAGGCGTCCCCACACGCGCGTAGAGGAGACGCAGATAGTCATTGATTTCAGTCGTCGTTCCCACCGTCGAGCGAGGATTTTTACTAGTCGTTTTCTGGTCGATGGAAATAGCTGGGCTGAGACCATCAATGGCATCTACATCTGGTTTTTCCATATTCCCCAAGAACTGGCGAGCATAGGCTGACAAACTCTCCACATAGCGACGTTGCCCCTCAGCATAGAGGGTATCAAAGGCCAGGCTGGATTTCCCTGAACCTGACAAGCCGGTCACAACAACCAACTTGTCTCGCGGAATCTCCACATCAATATTTTTTAAATTATGGGCACGCGCCCCATGAATGACAATTTTATCTTGCATCTTTGTTCTTTCTAGTCCATTATTGCTTACCATTATACCAAAAAAAGTGAGATTCTATTACCCAAAAGGCCGATTTTGTAGTATAATAGTACGGTGTGAAAAAATCTGAAAAATGAGAAAGGATAAGGGATATGAAACAAGTTTTTCTCTCTACAACAACTGAATTTAAAGAGATCGATACGCTTGAACCGGGTACTTGGATCAATCTCGTCAATCCGACTCAAAATGAATCACTCGAAATCGCTAACGCCTTCGATATTGATATTGCCGACCTTCGAGCACCGCTCGATGCGGAAGAAATGTCTCGTATTACGATTGAAGACGAGTACACCCTGATTATCGTTGACGTGCCGGTCACAGAAGAAAGAAATAACCGCACCTACTACGTAACCATCCCGCTTGGTATTATCATCACTGAGGAAACCATTATCACTACGTGTTTGGAACCATTACCAGTCCTCGATGTCTTTATCAACCGTCGATTACGTAATTTCTACACCTTCATGCGTTCGCGTTTTATCTTTCAGATTCTCTATCGCAATGCAGAACTTTACCTAACAGCCCTTCGTTCGATTGACCGTAAGAGTGAACAAATCGAAAGTCAACTGCATCAATCAACTCGTAATGAAGAATTGATTGAGCTCATGGAATTGGAAAAAACCATCGTCTATTTCAAGGCATCCCTCAAAACAAATGAGCGTGTGATTAAGAAATTGACCAGCTCAACCAGCAATATCAAGAAATACCTTGAAGACGAAGACCTGCTTGAAGACACCCTGATTGAAACCCAACAGGCCATCGAGATGGCAGATATTTATGGAAACGTCTTGCATTCTATGACAGAGACCTTTGCCTCTATCATTTCCAACAACCAGAACAACATCATGAAAACCTTGGCCCTTGTGACCATCGTTATGTCCATCCCAACCATGGTCTTTTCTGCCTACGGGATGAACTTTAAGGATAATGAAATCCCCCTAAACGGAGAGCCAAATGCCTTCTGGTTAATCGTATTTATCGCCTTTGCTATGAGTGTCTCGCTCACTCTCTATCTCATCCATAAAAAATGGTTCTAAGAGGAGTTCCTATGTCTCAGATTGATCTACAAAAATTAACAAAGAAAAACCAAGAGTTTGTCCACATCGCTACCCAACAATTCATCAAAGATGGAAAAACAGACGCTGAAATCAAGACTATTTTTGAGGAAGTTATTCCCCAAATCCTTGAAGAGCAAGCCAAAGGCACTACTGCTCGTTCCCTCTATGGTGCACCGACCCACTGGGCTCATAGTTTCACTGTCAAGGAACAATATGAAAAAGAGCATCCAAAAGAAAATGATGATCCAAAACTGATGATTATGGACTCAGCTCTTTTCATCACTAGCCTCTTTGCTCTCGTCAGCGCCCTCACAACTTTCTTTGCGGCAGATCAAGCTTTCGGCTATGGATTGATTACTCTTCTATTAGTTGGACTGGTTGGTGGATTTGCCTTCTACTTGATGTACTACTTTGTTTACCAATACTACGGGCCTGATATGGACCGCAGTCAACGTCCACCTTTCTGGAAATCTGTACTGGTTATCCTAGTTTCTATGTTCCTTTGGTTGCTTGTCTTCTTTGCAACAAGCTTCCTACCAGCTAGCCTTAACCCAGTACTTGCTCCAGTGCCACTAGCTATTATCGGAGCAGCCCTCCTAGCCCTTCGCTTCTATCTCAAGAAACGCTTGAACATCCGCAGCGCAAGTGCAGGACCAACACGCTATTAAGAAGAATGATAAAAGCAACTGCAGATGCGGTTGCTTTTTCACTTACTTTTTTTGATTTTAAAGCATTCTTCTGACATCCCACATAGCTTTCTTTTATCCTTTGTGATAAAATAGGCTCAATCTATTTCTAGGAGGATGAGATATGGTTTCTACTATTGGTATTGTTAGTTTATCTAGTGGCATTATCGGAGAGAATTTTGTCAAACACGAAGTGGACTTGGGTGTCCAACGTCTCAAGAGCCTGGGACTCAATCCCATCTTTTTGCCCCATTCGTTAAAAGGCTTAGACTTTATCAAGGACCATCCTAAAGCTCGTGCAGAGGATTTGATTCATGCCTTTTCTGATGATAGCATCGATATGATCCTATGTGCCATCGGTGGAGACGATACCTATCGTTTGTTGCCCTATCTTTTTGAAAATGACCAACTCCAAAAGGTTATCAAACAAAAAATTTTTCTTGGCTTCTCAGATACAACCATGAACCATCTCATGTTGCATAAACTAGATGTTAAAACTTTTTATGGGCAATCCTTTTTAGCAGACATTTGTGAATTGGACAAGGAAATGTTGCCCTATAGCTTTCACTACTTTAAAGAATTGATTGAGACTGGAAGAATCTCAGAAATCCGCCCTAGCAATGTTTGGTATGATGAAAGGACTGACTTCAGTCCCAAGGCTCTGGGGACACCTCATGTCAGTCATGCAAATACTGGTTTTGACTTGTTGCAAGGAAATGCCCAATTCGAAGGGGAAATCCTCGGTGGTTGTCTCGAATCCCTCTACGATATCTTTGACAACTCTCGATACGCAGACAGCACGGAGCTCTGCCAAAAATATAAACTTTTCCCTGACTTGTCAGACTGGGAAGGAAAGATCCTCTTGCTCGAAACAAGCGAAGAAAAGCCTGAGCCAGAAGACTTCAAAAAGATGTTGCGAGCTTTAAAGGACACTGGCATATTCGAGGTCATCAGCGGACTCTTGGTCGGGAAACCTATGGATGAAACTTTCTATGACGACTACAAAGAGGCACTACTGGATATCATTGACAGCAATATCCCAATTGTCTATAATCTGAATGTCGGCCACGCAACTCCAAGAGCCATTGTTCCCTTTGGAGTCCACGCCCATGTAGATGCAAAGGAGCAAATCATTCGCTTTGACTATAACAAAAAATAAATAGTTTCTCTATTTTTGTGCTTTTGTATTGGTTTTCATTACAATTTGTATCTGAATTTATTGCATTTCGCTAATTTCTATGATATCCTTTTGTAGGAGGTGTATATGACAAAACAAAAAATTAATCGAATCGTAGGTTCTATTGGTGCCTTTATTGGAATTATAGTATTTATTGCCTACATACCTCAAATTATCGCTAATTTACAGGGAAATAAAGCTCAACCATTTCAACCTTTATCAGCTGCTATATCTTGCTTAATCTGGGTTATTTATGGATGGACAAAGGAACCTAAGAAGGATTGGATACTAATCATTCCAAATTCAACTGGTGTTATTTTAGGTGGAATCACTTTTTTGACTTCACTCTAACAAATCTAATAGTATATATAAAAAGCTGGGAAAAATTTCTCAGCTTTTTTCTATATTCTCAGATATGCTAGTTACCTGTACACACTAATTCCTGCTTTTCCACTCACAATCGTTCTCGTGGTCATCAACTAACCCTGCAGCCTGTAGAAAAGACAAGACGGCGACTGGGCCTGTGAACTTGAAGCCTCGTTTTTTGAGATCTTTGGCTAATTTTTCAGACAAAGGTGTTTTAGCTGGGGCTTGGCGGTAATCGGGAACATCGTTAACGACAGTTTTCCCCTCAACAAAAGACCAAAGATAGGCATCAAAAGAGCCATACTCTGCCTGTAGTCGTAGAAAGGCTTGGGCGTTAGCGCGTGTAGCAAAAATCTTGGCTCTATTTCGAATGATGGCTGGATTATCCAGCAAGTCTTCCAGTTCGGTGTCGGTCATCTCTGCGACTGCGTGAATTTGATAGCCATAAAATGCTTCTCGGAAAGCTTGGCGTTTGTTTAGTACCGTTTCCCAAGACAGGCCTGCCTGATAGGTTTCCATACACAACAACTCAAACAATGCTTGGTCATCATGGAGGGGCTGACCCCACTCCTCATCATGATAGGCAATGTAGAGCGGATTGGTCATCTTGACCCACGAACAACGTTTTGTCATGCTCTACTCCTATTTGACCAACATTTTAAGGGCCGACTTGATATAGTTCTCAGCTGTATCTGTCGTTCCTTCAAAGAATTTCTTGATTTTCTTGAGCTCAGTTGCCTTGTAGCCCAGTGCCAACATGGCCTCCATTGCTTCTTCCAATTCTTGGTTTTCAGCGCTAGCTTGCACTGCGACCTTGGCAGGAAGGTCATCTCCTGCAACTACTACCTTGCCTTCCAAGTCCAGCACCATCTGCTGGGCTGTTTTCTTACCAATTTTAGGGAACTTAGTCAAGTAGGTGATGTTCTTGGTTTCAATGGCTTGAACCAAGCCAGCATTATCATCAGCAGCGATAATAGCGAGAGCTGACACAGGACCAATCCCAGATACCGAAATCAGACTGAGAAAGAGCTTTTTCTCATCTTCTGAACGAAAACCATAAAGTAGATGGGCGTCCTCACGCACGACCTGATGCACATAAATCTGAGCTTCCTGATTAACCTGACCTGAGTAGGCATAGGGATTGGCCACATGCAGGATATAACCGATACCATTGGTTTCAAGGACAATGTATTTAGCAGTGATTTTGGTAATGATTCCTTTTAAATATTCGTACATAGTTTTCCTTTTAGTTTAATATTTCCCCAACTCACGGAGACTGGTGTGATTTTCCTGAATGCGACGGAACATCTTTTCCATATCCGATTTGGTAAAATGCACCAAAACAGGACGGCCGTGGGGACAGTTATAGGGATTGTCACATTGAGAGAGCTGATAGAGGAGTTGTCTAGCTGAATAATCATCAATACGATGATTGGCCTTGATTGACCGCTTGCAGGACATCATGATAGCCAATTCTGCTCGGTATTTCTTGATAGAAACTTCCTTGGTCAAGAGTAGCATATCACACATTTCATAGATGCCTGACTCAATCTCTTCTTCTGCCATCCAAATAGGATGTTCACGTAGGATAAATTGATTTTCCCCGTACTCTGCTAGAAAGACACCTACTTCCTCCAACAGTGCCATTCTTCCCTTGAGACGAAGGGCATCATCCGCTAGAAATTCAAAGATATAGGGCACTAGGAGTTGCTGCTGGCTCTGGTCAACATTGCCAATGCTTTCACGATATTCCTCATATTTAACCCGTTCCTGAGCCGCATGCTGGTCTATGATATAAAGCCCATCTCGCCCTTGGGCAAAGAGATAGGTTCCATGCATTTGCCCGAAAAATTCCAACTCTGGAAAGCTTGAAGATTCTTCTCGCTCCAGCTTGTCATAAGCCTTATCAAGACTCGCTAAATCTAACTCTGGATGATCTAGCTGGTCGTAGTTAGCAGGCTTTCTCTCTGCAAAATGCAGTTTTGCTGACTTGGTCAATTGGTCCAAGGTTTCTTTGGCAAATAAAGTCAAATCCTGTCCTTCATCAGTCAATTCTACCTGATAATCAGCTACTTCAGCTTGACTAGGTCTTGTCGGCTCAGTCTTCTCATAGTAGAGCGTATTTTCTTTGAGTGGGAGAATGGTCTGCTCCACCTTCTCACGATTGCGCACGGTCGATTTAGCAAGATTTTCCAAGGCATCTGGAATCAAGGTTTGTTCCTTGAGACTATTGGCAATAGCTTCTGAAACCAGGGTCATCAGTTCTTTTTCCTTGGAAATCCGCACCTCTTGCTTGGTTGGATGCACATTGACATCCGCTAGATAAGGGTCAATATGGATATGAATGACAGCCAGTGGAAAACGTCCCACCATGAGCTTACTTCCGTAACCGTCTAAAATAGCACGATTGAGTAAAAAGTTCTTGATATAACGACCATTGATGAAGAGACTGATATAGTTGCGATTGGCTCTAGTTAACTCAGGCAAGGACACAAAGCCAGAAATTTCGAAATCAAGGTCAGAATTCTCAATTTCAATCATCTTCTTGGCACTGACCAAACCGTAAATCCCTGCAATAGCTTGACGCAGTTGACCAGTCCCTGCTGTCCGCGTCATTTCCTTGCCATCACTGATTAAACTAAACGAAATTTCAGGATGGGCCAAGCCCAGACGGTTGACAATATCAATGATATGAGACAACTCTGCTTGCTGGCTCTTCATATACTTGAGGCGGGCAGGCGTGTTGAAAAAGAGGTCCTCCACACAAACCTTGGTTCCCACAGGACTAGTCGCTGGGATGACTTCTTCAACTTCTCCCCCACGCGCGACTAGCTTGGTCCCATGACTTGCGCCCTCAACTGCAGTCAAAAGAGTTAAAACGCTGACGGATGCGATAGAAGGCAGAGCTTCACCACGAAAACCAAGCGTCCGAATTCGAAAAAGATCTGCTTGATTTTTTATCTTACTGGTCGCATGACGACGCAGAGCCAACTCTACCTCATCGTGGGCAATTCCATGACCATTATCTGTGATTTGAATCTTCTTGAGACCAGCTTCCTCAATCTCAATGATAATCTGACTAGAGCCCGCATCAATGGCATTTTCTACCAGCTCCTTAACAACGCTAGCTGGACGCTCGATAACCTCTCCTGCTGCAATCTGGTTTGCCAGCACCTCTGGTAATTCAATAATATGAGACATCTTTCAGCCCCTTTCCGTATCTATTTTCCTAGAAATTGATTAGTGCTATTATACCATATTTCAGAAAGGACAGGAAAGCTCCACCACATAGGATCCAAATCCCTCCACATAGACAAAGTCCCTTGCCAGGGGGCATAAAATAGTGGTATACTCAATAAAAATCAAAGAGCAAACTAGAAAGCTAGGCGCAGACAGTACTGTAGTACGGCAAGACGACGCTGACGTGGTTTGAATTTGATTTTTGAAGAGTATTAATAAAGGTATACAAGAAGTGAGATTAATTTTGTATGAAAAACAAGGAGAGAAATTTATGAAAGTAGAACTACAGATTAGTGAAACTTACGAGGAGGAAAAATTGATTGTCCAAGCACCTCAAGAGACCGAAAAAGTCCAAAAAGTTATCAAATTTGCAGAAAATCTGGACCAAAGAGAAAAAATCAAAGGAAAGATTGATAATCAGGTCTATCTCGTTGAGATTGGTAAGATACAACGCTTCTATATCGAGAATCGGAAGGTTCTAGCAGAAACGGCGAGTCAGACCTACAACATTGATTTACGGCTCTATCAAGTCCTTGAACTCCTGCCAACCAATTTTATCCAAATTTCCCAATCAGAAATCATCAATATCGACTCCATCTCCCATCTCAAGCTTACGCCCAACGGCCTAGTAGAAATCTTTCTAAAAAACGAAAGTTTCACCTACTCTTCACGCCGTTACCTAAAAACCATCAAGGAGAAATTAGAACTATGAAAAAACAAATCTTCCACGACGCAGCTACTGGTGTCCTCATCGGCCTCATCCTCTCTATCATCTTTTCACTCATTTATGCACCGAGTACTTATGCCCCACTGAATCCCTACTCTCTCATCGGCCAAGTGATGGCTCAGCATCAGGTTCACGGTGCCCTGGTCTTGCTCTACTGTACACTTATTTGGGCAGCTATCGGTATGCTCTTCAACTTTGGCAACCGCTTATTCAGCCGTGACTGGAGCATGCTTCGTGCCACTCTGACTCATTTCTTCCTTATGCTGGCTGGCTTTGTCCCACTAGCAACTCTGGCAGGTTGGTTCCCTTTCCACTGGTTCTTCTATCTCCAGCTCATTATCGAGTTTGCGATTGTCTATCTCATCATCTGGGCTATTCTCTATAAAAGAGAGGCTAAAAAAGTAGATCACATCAATCAACTCTTGGAGCATAAAAAGTAAGAACCTCATAATAAGCAAATCCGAGAAAGAGACTTCTCGGTTTTGCTTTATCCTGCTGCACCTTACTATCATAGCAGTTATTCTCAGATCTTCTTTGTAAATTTTCTGTAATTTTCTATCTTTTTTCAAAATATTCTTGCATTTTCCCAAAGTTTTTTGTAGAATATAGATTACATATCCAGATTATTCTGAAAATTCAAAAAGGAGCATCTATCATGTCGCAAGCTATTTCATTAAATCAATCAACCTGGACAAGTAAACTAAAAGCAATGGGACCTGGAATCCTAATGGCTTCTGCCGCTGTTGGAGGTTCCCACATTGTATCTTCCACTCAAGCTGGTGGTTCTTACGGTTGGTCTCTACTTCTCTTGGTCATCTTAGCCAATGTCTTTAAATATCCATTTTTCCGTTTTGGTGCTGAATACACAGCTGATACTGGAAAGACTTTGGTTGAAGGTTATGCCGAAAAAGGGAAACTCTATCTCTGGATTTTCTTTATCCTAAATGTCTTTTCGGCTATGGTCAACACAGCTGGTGTCGCTATTCTGTGCTCAGCTATCATCGCCAGTGCCTTCCCAATGATCGGTCTTAGCATCACTCAGTGGTCCCTCATTCTCGTTGCAATCATTTGGGCTATGTTGCTCTTTGGAGGCTACAAACTCTTAGACGGCATGGCAAAATGGATCATGTCAGCTTTGACCATTGCAACTGTTCTTGCAGTTATCATCGCGGCGGTCAAGCATCCCGAATACAGCTCTGATTTTGTCGAGAAAACACCTTGGCAAATGGCAGCTCTACCCTTCATCGTTTCCCTCCTAGGATGGATGCCTGCTCCCATTGAAATTTCAGCTATCAATTCACTTTGGTCTGCTGAAAAGAAAAAGACCGTCAACTTTAACACCGAGGACGCTCTATTTGACTTTAACGTTGGTTACATTGGAACAGCTATCCTAGCTGTGTTCTTTGTAGCACTGGGAGCATTGATTCAATATCCTACAGGGCAAGCAGTTGAAGCTGCTTCAGCCAAATACATCTCTCAATTCGTGGGCATGTATGCCTCTGTTCTTGGCGAATGGTCCCGTTACTTGATTACCTTTATTGCCTTCCTCTGTATCTTTGGAACAGTTATCACTGTTATTGATGGCTATTCTCGCGTCAATCAGGAATCTCTCCGACTGCTAATCAGTCAAAAAGAAGACAATCGTAAATCTTTGAACATCTGGATGACCATCACTGCTATCATCGGTATCGTCATTATCAAGTTCTTCGCTGGTCAGGTGTCAACCATGCTCCGCTTTGCTATGATTGGCTCTTTCCTGACAACACCATTCTTCGCTCTTTTAAACTACGCCTTGGTAACGCGTGAAAACAAAAATCTTCCTTCTTGGCTCAAACACCTTGCCATTGCAGGATTGCTTTTCCTCTTTGGTTTCGCCATCTTCTTTATCTACGCACTCGCAATCGGAAAAGCAGGATAATCGACAAAGTGCGAGATGAAGATAATACTCTTCGCAAATCAAATTCAAACCACGTCAACGTCGCCTTGCCGTACTCAAGTACAGCCTGCGGCTAGTTTCCTAGTTTGCTCTTTGATTTTCATTGAGTATAAGGTTTCATTTCAAGAGAAAACGCAGCAAATATTTCTATGATAAAAAGCATAAGAACAAGGTTTTGAAGACCTGAACTTATGCTTTTTTACCTTCTTAAAGACTGTTTATACTCAAAAACAGTTGAACAACTTCAACCACCTCTTATAAGAACTTTATACTATTCGAGAATCTCTTCAAACCACGTCATCTCTATCTGCAACCTCAAAGCTGTGCTTTGAGCAACCTGCGACTAGCTTCCTAGTTTACTCTTTGATTTTCATTGAGTATTAATTCTCCTTTTCCAACTCATACAAATCTGCGATAATAGCTGCGACATGTTTGATATCTTCCAGCATGCCTCGCATTTCAAAGTCAGCCAAGACAGGGAAACCAAAACGTTGACTGTATTGCTTAGCTGTCAGGCAGTATTGGTTATTAAAGTTACGATTTCCTGAACCAACCACGCCAAAACACTTACTAGCATTGTCACCATAGGCGATAAAATCCCCAACGGGTGTCGTCAAGATCTCGACATCTCCGTTATCAACGCCATTCCCACCTTCGAGATAGGTCGGCAAAAAAGCGACATAGGGATGGTCCATTTCATAGAAATCGCGACCTTCCTTGACCAAATCCTTGATATGAATCTTTTGAACCTCAATCCCTTTGTACTGGGACAAGAGATAGTCTTTCAAGCGCGTCACAAAACTTTCAGTGTTGCCACTCAAACTAATATAAACTAAAGAAATTGTCTTCATATGTACCTCCATGATTTTATTTTTAATCGAAAAAGAACTACCAAGATTGTATCTTGATAGTTCTTTTTTGTCAATACTTAGGCAAGATTTTCTGCTTCCTCTTCTTCTGCCAAGGCTTTCTGCTGACGCCACATCTTATAGAAGACAAGGGCTAGGAAGAGAACATTGATGACGATATAGAAAATGCTGACAGCTTTTGAACCAATACTCATTGTCAAACGCATGCTCTCATCTTGAACCAACTGCACAGCGTCCTGTAAACCAACATAGCCATAAATCGAACCGATAATAGCTAACAAAACATAGCCAACGTAAGTATAGTTTGCATATTGCAAATTCTTACGAATAAGGAAGACAATCGCTACGACCACTAAAATAGCAGATAGCACAATCAAGGCCATATTAAAAATAGAATGATACGCTTCTGCTACTCCATAGTTGTAATTAAGCTGGTCTTCTAATTGCTGAGCACTGACCCCTGCAACTTGTTTCTGAGCGGCACGAAGAGCTTCTTTGCTAGGTAAGGGACTCAACATTCCAAACAGAGACATTGCTGAAATAAGAGCAGACAAGATTAGCAAGACCCATAGATAAATCGGTTTCTTTTTCATGATAGAACCTCCTAATAATATTATTCATATTATAGCACATTTTGTAAAGGAATACAAATCTTACAGTATCGTTTCTACCTGTTTTCGGTAGGCTTTTGGCGATTTTCCGCACAATTTTCGGAACACTTTATAGAAATATCCAAGGTTACTGTAACCAACAGCATAACAAATATCTTCGATACTGTCACTGGTTGAAAGCAAGAGCTGCTGAGCAGCCTTAATCCGTTGTTTGTTTAAAAGCTCTGCGAAACTTGACTTGATACCTTCAAATTCCGAAATACCTGACTATTAACATCTTATAAACTACTAATTAACTTCGATGCTGTGTCCCATTTACAATCCCATCAAACCGTGGTACAATGAGAATTGTGAGAAAATTATCAGGAGACAATTCATGAAAAAATCTATCTTAACTACACTGCTTTTTGCAGTTCTTTACTTCCTCTGCATGGGAATTGGTGTCCTTTTGGGAAATCTCTTTGACCAAACTGGAAATATGTTTTATGCGCCTGCCTTTACTGCCCTTGTCGGCGGTAGCGTCTATATGATCCTAGTCGCAAAAGTTCCGCGCTTTGGAGCTATTACCACTATCGGCCTTGTTATTGCTCTCTTTTTCTTGGGAACTAAACACGGTGCTGGTGCCTTCCTTCCTGGAATTATCTGTGGCCTCCTAGCAGATGGAATAGCTCATTTAGGAAAATACAAGGACCAAACAAAGAATTTCCTTTCTTTCATTATTTTCGCTTTTAGCACATCTGGACCAATTCTACTCATGTGGATTGCTCCCAAAGCCTATATAGCAACCCTTCTGGCGAGAGGAAAATCACAAGAATATATCGACCGTATCATGGTCGCGCCAAATCCTAGAACCATCCTTCTATTTATAGCAAGTATTGTCATCGGAGCCCTAGTAGGTGCTTTGATTGGACAAGCCTTGAGTAAAAAATTGGCGCAGAAAATCTGATTACTAAAAAAGAGCCAGGCGGCTCTTTTTTATTTATGGCTCAATTTCTTGGTCAAGAAGTCTCCCAAGAATTGGATTGCAAAGATAATCAAAATGATAATGATGGTTGCCAAGATAGTTACATCGTGATTGTAGCGGTTAAATCCATAAGCAATGGCTACGTTACCGATACCACCAGCTCCAACCGCACCAGCCATAGCTGTTTCACCAACAAGTGAAATCAAGGTCACAGTCGTCACACGGATCAAATCTGGCAGACCTTCTGATAGGTAGACACCCACGATATCCCAGAATGTCGCTCCGCTCGCTTGAGCCGCCTCAATGACACCACCATCCAGTTCAGCCAATACCACCTGTACTTGACGGGCAAAGAAGGCAAAGACTGCAAAAGATAGGGGTACGATAGCTGCATTTGGACCAATGCTTGTTCCTACGATTAGATGAGAGAAGGGTGACAAGACTGCCAAAAGAATGATAAATGGAACCGCACGGAAAATTGAGGTAATCTTGTCTAAAATCCAGAAGACAACCTTATTTTCCAAGACACCGCCTGGCGCTGTCAAGACAAGGAAAAGACCTGCCACTAGCCCCAAGAAACCTCCGATGATAAAGGACAGAACTGTCATATAAAGAGTTAGGTAGATGGCTGTTCCCCAGCCTGCTTGACCAGCCCAGCCCATTTTATAGACATTTGGTAAATAGGTTTGAATCAATGATTCCATCTTACTGTCCTCCCTTCAATACTTTTAGCTGTACGCCTGCTTGACGAATGGCTTCTTGGGCACCTGCCAACGCTGCTTTTCCCCCTGACAAGACAACCACAAGCTCACCAACAGGAGTACCATCAAGAATTTCAATATTTCCGTAAAGGATATTTGCCGTTACTTGGTAGTGCTTGTACAATTCATTCAAAAGTGGCTCGTCTGTTGAAGCTCCAGCGTACTTGAGCTGCACCAAGAGACTGTTTTCAGACAAGTGTTCCACGATTTCTTGTTTCTCAATCTTGACCATGGCTTCGTCAATACCTGTAGCTGTTGAGATAAAGTCTTGGGTCAAGGGTTGTTTAGGGTCTGAGAAGATTTCAAGGACACTTCCCTCTTCAATCAAATGCCCATCCTGCATAACTGCCACACGGTTGGCAATGTCTTTGACAATCTGCATTTCATGCGTAATCAAGACAACGGTCAAGCCTAATTTTTGGTTCAAATCTTGCAACAAGGCCAAAATCTGCTTGGTTGTCTTAGGGTCAAGGGCAGAAGTTGACTCATCTGAAATCAAGATTTTTGGATCATTTGCCAAGGCACGCGCAATGGCCACACGCTGTTTTTGCCCTCCAGATAGTTGTGAAGGATAGTTTTCAGCACGGTCTGCCAGGCCAACCAAGTCCAACAACTTAGCTACTTTAGCTTTCTTTTCTTCCTTGCTGAGTCCAGAGTGTTTGAGGGCAAAGGCTACATTCTCCTCCGCCGTCTTCTGACTCATGAGGTTAAAATGCTGGAAAATCATTCCAATATCTTGACGTTTACGACGCAACTGCTCTGCCGTCAAGGTGACCTTACCATCAAAAATCACATCATCGTCAATGGTAATTTTTCCTGCAGATGGTTTTTGCAAGAGGTTAATCACCCGTACAAGGGTTGATTTCCCTGCTCCAGAATATCCAACGATTCCGTAGATATCCCCTTCTTGGATGTGAATGGTCACATCCTTAACCGCTGTGATGGCTCTCTTCTTTTGGTGAAAAGTCACATCGATATGATCTAACTTGATAATATCTCTACTCATAGCTTCTAATCAGCTCCTCTACTAATTCAATATGGGTGTAGTAATCGGCGATTCGCACGTTTTCATCTCCACCGTGGTCTCGGCTGTTGGCATTTCCTAGACCGAAGGCCACCATTGGCACCTCTAGGGCATCAAAGACCGTATGCATAGGCCCTGTCCCAGCTGTAGTTGGCAAGACTGAAACGCCCTGTGGATAGAATTTCTTGGCCAACTCGATTACATTGAGAATGGCTGGCGCGCTCATATCGCTGCGATAGCTCATCTCTCCCAAGGTATAGTATAATTCTACCTTATCAAAGCCATTTTTGTCTAGCTGTTTCCGAATTTTTTCCAGAACATCATGCGGTTCTAGGCCAGGAACCAAACGAACCTCTAGCTTAGCACTGGCTTCTGCTGGCAAAATCGTTTTGACTCCTTGTCCTTGATAACCTGACTGAATCCCTTCTATATTAAGGGCTGGTTCAAAAAAGAAACGTTTTAGAAAGGCTGCTCGATCCTCTTGTAAAAGAGGCAATTCCAAACCATAAATCTGGCTGATTTCCCCTGGATTGCGTTGGGCATAGGTGTCCACCAAGGCCAATTCTCGTTCATTTGGTTCTTGAACTTCTTCGTACAAACCTTCAACCAAGATACGACCATCTGCAGCGCGAAGAGACTGTAAGGCTTGAAGGAGGTACCAAGGAGCTGATTCCACAACCCCACCATAACTAGAGTGGATATCGACATCCGCACTTTTCACCTTGGCATCAAAGGTCACAATTCCTTTATTTCCACCAGAAATTTCCAACTGTTCCAAGGCATTTTTGGTCCCTTGTTCCCAGACCAACAAATCCGCTCCACGGAGTTTATCCGCATGTTTTTCCAGATACTTATCTAGGTCTGTCGAAGCCGATTCCTCCGCCCCCTCCATGATAAAACTGATATTGACAGGCAGGTCATCATGATACTGCATGTATTTTCTCAAAGCACTCAAACGGGCCGTGATATGACCCTTGTCATCGTCTACCCCACGCCCATACATGAAGCCATTGCGCACTGAAAGAGTAAAGGGATTCTCTGTCCAGACCTGATCCCCATCCGCTGGTACAGTGTCATAGTGGTTATAGAAAATCAAGGTCTTGGCATCTGGACGCGAACTCTTGAAATGCGCCATGACAAAGGGCGCCGTATAAGTCTCATCAATCTCCACTTCAGCACCAACACGCTTGAAAATCTCACCCAGATAGTTGGCAACTTCTTTGAGACCCACCTGTTGGGCAAAGACTGATTTCTTAGAAATCAAGGTACGCAAAACCTCAAAATAATGCTGGGCTACATGATCCTTTTCAAATTTTTCAATCTGTTCTTGTTCGCTAGGAAAAACCATATTCTCTCTACCTTTCTATGAACTACTCTTCCTGACAATCCCTGCTCTATACAAAAGCAAGAGGTGGAATTTTCTCTCCCACCTCCCTGTTTCTTATTACCAAACTGGTTGATCCAAACCGTCTGATGTTTCTTCGATAACTTTTTTCACTTCATCTGTATGGTAAGCTGCAACAACTTTCTTGATAGCATCAGCCTTAGGTGATGATTCCCAATCTTTTTTCGCAACGATGATGTTGTACCATTGTTTTGAATTTTCATCAGCTTGTTCTTTGAAGAGTGCTTTCTTGTAGTCCAATTTTGCTTCTGTAACGAAGGTATTGTTTACAACGGCAGCGTCAACTGATGACAATGAACGAGCTGTTTGGCTAGCGTCCAATTCAGTTATTTTCAAGTTCTTTGGATTTTCTTTGATGTTAGCAACTGTTGCAAGAGCAGTTCCAGAAACATCCAATTTAATCAAGCCAGCTGATTGAAGCAAGTAAAGCGCACGGCTTTCGTTTGTAGCGTCGTTTGGTACAGCAATTTCTCCGTTTGCTGGGATGTCTTCTACTTTAGTGTACTTGTTGTCACTTCCATTCAAACCTGAGTAAAGGCGAATTGGAGAGATGTAAGTATCTGCAATCGCTACAAGGTCTTTCCCGTTTTCTTTGTTCCAGTTGTTCAAGAAGTTATAGTGTTGGAAAGCGTTCAAATCTACTTCGCCATCAGCAGTTGCCTTGTTTGGTTGTGAGTAGTCTGTGAACTCTGTAAATTCCAAGGTAATGCCGTCTTTTTTAACCAATTCTTGAATTTTGTCCCAACGTTTTTCTTCAGAACCGCTACGGTTAACAGTTGCGATTTTGATAGTTGTTGCATTGTCTGCTTTCTTTTCTGAGTTTCCGCAAGCTGCAAGAGCCAAACCTGCGACTGTAGCAAGGGCTGCTAGGCCAAGCCATTTTTTGATTTTCATGATTCTTTCTCCTTAAAAATAATACCGTACTAGTATCTCACAATTTGTTTGATTTCACAAATTGTTATTAGATAGTCAGATATATAGTTTAAAACTATATCCCTAAAGACTTAGAAATCACCCATCTGAATCAGAATGGATGACTTCAAATAATTATTTAATATCAGCTTCCGCTGGTAGGTAAGTGTCTCCGAAGAATTGTTTTGACAATTTTTCAAGAGTTCCGTCTTTGTAAAGTTCTTTAATGCGTTTGTCTACAAATGTTTTCAACTCATCTTGACCTTTAGCAAGAAGTGGGTAAACGTAAGGTTGTTGGTCGCTTGGAAGTTCGATAACTTTCAAGTTGTCCAAACCTTGGTTCTTGATAACTGTTTCAACACCAATCTTATCAAAAATCTTGTAGTCAAACTGGCCATCGCTCAAGCGTCCCATGATTTGTTGGAAGTCAGCTCTAGTATAGTTAAGGACAGTTGGATTATCTGAGTGTTGTTTGTTGTAGTCTTCTAACTGTTTAGCAGATGTTGTCCCTTGAACAACTTCTGTTGATTTTCCACCGATATCATCGAGAGACTTGATGCTAGAGTCGTCTTTTTTCACTACAAGAACGTTAGGGTTTTTAGCAGTTGGAGCTGCATAGAGGTATTTCTCCGCGCGTTCTTTAGTGTAGCTGATGTTGTTAACGGCCATTTGATAACGGTCAGCGTCAAGTCCTGCAAAGACACCTGACCACTCTGTCTTCTCAAACTTGACATCATACTTGTCAGAGTCTTTAAAGATAGCGCGAACCACTTCAATTTCATAACCAGTCAATTCGCCATTTTCTTCGTAGTTGAATGGTTTTGGTGAAGCATTGGTTGCAACGATAATTTCTTTCTTACTAGCTGCTTCTCCTTCTTTCTTAGCACCACCTGAGCAAGCCGCAAGCACACCTGCAGCAACAAGTCCTAAGGCAGCAAGAGATGAGTATTTAACGATTTTTTTCATATCATTTCCTCCAAAATAAAATACCTTATAATCTTAACAGAAAAAGAGCATTTACGCCATTATATGATATCTATCTCTGTGATAGGTTTTCTTTATGGCTGATTTAAAAGACCAAACGCAAGACAGCAATCAAGACTACTCCGAAGAGAACTGTTCCGACTAGATTGCGGTAGCGAAAGGCTACCCAAGCTGTTGGAAAGACGGCTAAGAAGTCCAGCCATTTAATTTGAGGAAAGCTTCCAACCTTACCTGTCACTACGCTTGAAAGAATCAAGGCAAAGATAATAGAAACGGGCAAGAACTTCAAAAAACGCTCAACGATTGCAGGCAGACCCTTATACTTGACCAAGATGAAGGGAATCATACGGGGAATCCAAGTCACCAAGCCAGAGAAAATAACTGCTAATAAAAGATACTTACTGACCATCTAAAACCACCCCCATTGTACAACCTAGCAAGGTCGCAAACAGAACAGCTAGTGACTGAGACACCACTGTCAAGAGCCAAAAGAAGGACACCGCAACAACTGCTAGAATAATAAGCAGATTGCGGACAGGAATCCGTCTTTGCATAATCTGGAATTGCGAAGCAAAAATTCCGATAAACATCCCAACCAGGGCAAAATCCAAGCCAAAGATTTCTGGATTTGGCAGCAGGCCACCCAGAGCCGTTCCGACTACTGTTCCCACAAACCAAGCCACATAGCTGTTGAGATTGTTTCCGTGCATCCACATAGGATTGACCTTGTCTGTATGGGCCAATTCACCCATCAAAACGCCGTAAGTCTCATCCGTCAAGAGACTAGACATACCGATATTTTGCCAGAGACTAGTATGACGGAAATAAGTCGATGCGTGTAAACTCAACAAAAAGAGACGCAAATTGATCAAAAAGACCGTCATAGCAATAGCTGCCACAGGAGCCTGAACCGCAATCAGGGCCAACATAGCAAACTGGGCGCTGCCAGCATAAACAAAGAGGCTCATCAAGCCCATCTCAACAGGTGTCACATAGGGCGCACCGATAATCCCACAGGCCAGTCCGATACTGACATAACCAAGGGCCGTTGGCATCGCTGCCTGCGCCCCCTCCCAAAATCCTTTTTCTTTCATCTTTCTCCTCATATTATCTTAATAAATGGGCTGAATCAGTTCCAGCCACAGCATGGACTATTATAACACATTCAGGAAAGAGAAAAAAGTCTGCTGATTGTAATCAGACAGACTCCATTTTATTCCATCGTATCAAAAGCGAGACTTGGTTTGGCATTGAGGTCCAAGTTTGCAAAGTTTTCTTTGTTCCACTCGCTGACGCTGGCATAGGCAATCATTCCT
Organism: Streptococcus mitis; assembly: GCA_963515455.1. GTDB lineage: Bacteria > Bacillota > Bacilli > Lactobacillales > Streptococcaceae > Streptococcus > Streptococcus mitis_DN. The sequence continues at coordinate 68,144 of CAUPXP010000001.1, forward strand.
GCATTGTCTCCGCAGAGTCGCAGAGGTGGGATGATGACATTGACATCTGTGATTTCAGCCGCTAGGCGTTCTCTGAGACCTTTATTGGCTGCCACACCACCTGCCACGACAAGAGTTTTAACAGGGTATTTCTCCAAAGCCTTCTTGGTTTTTGCCATGAGAATATCCAGGACAGCTGCTTGGAAGGAAGCACACAAAGCCTCTGTGGACAAGCTTTCTCCCTTTTGCTCGGCATTGTGGTGAAGATTGATAAAAGCCGATTTCAAACCTGAGAATGAAAACTCCAGATTATCTTCCTTAATCATGGCACGAGGAAAATCATAAATATCCTGTCCCTGATGAGCTAGCTCATCAATCTCACGACCGGCAGGATAGGTCAAGCCCATGACACGGCCGACCTTATCATAAGCCTCACCAACCGCATCATCACGGGTTTCCCCAACAATCTTGTAATCACCAGCCTCGGAAACATAGACCAACTCTGTGTGCCCACCACTTACTAAAAGTGCTAACAAGGGGAACTCCAAAGGCTCCACGCTCTGAGCTGCCATGAGGTGACCAGCCATGTGGTTAACAGGGATAAGTGGAAGTCCATGTGCCCAAGCAAAGGCCTTAGCAGCTGACAAGCCAACTAGCAAGGCTCCGACCAAGCCTGGTCCATAGGTAACAGCCACAGCTGTCACGTCCTCTTCGGTAATCCCTGCTTCTGCCAACGCCTCCTCGATGCAGGCTGTAATGACCTCGACATGGTGACGACTGGCTACTTCAGGCACTACGCCCCCAAAACGTTTGTGACTCTCAATTTGACTAGCAATGACATTGGACAAGAGCTCATCGTCGTTTTTCAAGACGGCGACACTGGTCTCATCACAGGATGTCTCAAATGCTAAAATATATCTATCCTTCATCTATTTCTCTCTTCATGATGATGGCGTCCTCGACTGGATCATGGTAGTAGGCCTTGCGCTCAGCGATGACCGCCATCTTTTCTTTCTTGTAAAATGCTTGCGCTCGTTGATTTGACTGTCTGACTTCGAGGAAAATCTCCTTATCTGTCGGCAATTGAGCAAACAAGGCTGACGCAATTCCCTGACCCTGATAGGGTTGTTTGACAGCGATTTGTAAGACTTCTGCCTCAAAGATATTTTCCTGCACAGCTAGAAATCCAATCACTTCGGCCCCATCATAAGCCAAAGAATACCAAGTCTGGTCTTGGGACAGGTCTGCTTGGATTTGTTCCAGCGTCCAAGGACTGACTGGGTAAACAGCTGCCATAACAGCGTAGATGGCTTGAGCCAAGTCAGGCTGCTGTTGGATTCGTTTGATTTCTATCATAGGCGTTTAATGTAAGACTCGCCAGACTCGGTGTGGTTCTTGAGCCAGTTTTCCTCGGCCTCGACTCGTTTGAGGTAATTCGGCACAAAATCATGCAAGGAGTCTGCTTCCTTGTCCCAGGCCCAGAGAGCTAGATTAGCTGCATTTGGCAAGGTTTCTTTGAGATTAGTCCTTGGCAAGTGTTCTTGAATCTGCTCCACAAAGGGGCCAACTTCTCCGACAAAGGTTACTTGACTAGCACCCTTGATTAACTCAATCACTCGCTCAAAAGGCAGGTGCGCTTCTGGCATGACAGGTTTAGCATTTTCATAAAATCCTGCATAAACATTGTTGCGACGCGCATCCATCAAAGGGACGAACAAGCCTTCTTGTTGGTAGGGCACCAGAGCCAAGAGGCTCGACATACCAACTAACTCGATGTTCAGAGTATGAGCCAGAGTTTTGGCAGTTGCCACCGCGATTCGCAAGCCTGTGTAGCTACCTGGCCCTTCTGCCACCACGATTCGGTCCAAATCCTTGGGTGTCCAGTCCACACTTGCCATCAAAAAATCGATGGCAGGTATGAGAGTAATACTGTGATTTTTCTTAATATTAATCGTCGTCTCAGCAAGAACCTGCTTGTCCTCTAAAATAGCGAGAGAAAGAGCCTTGCTGGACGTATCAAAAGCTAATACTTTCATAACACATTCCTATCTTTTTGTCTGCTTACTATTATACTACAAAAGCTGGCACATGGGAATTTTCTTTATCCCCAAACAAAAATGCCTATACTTAGCTAAAAAATAATTCGCAAATAAAATTCAAAAAAATGCTCACTTCTCCTTTTCTTTTCCGAATATAAGAGTGAACAAGAAAATTGAAAGGACCTTCGTAAAAAGTTTGGTAAGTCATGCTAGATAAAAGACACATTTTTAGAAGGATAAATTTTATTATCTTTATCTCTTACAGTTTGCTCAACATTCTCAATGATTTAAACATGACTACTATCCCTTTACCAATTGATCTATCTGTTTGTATTGTTTTATTTTTATGCTTCAACTCTATTTTTGAGCAGAACAATGACTCCCATAAAAATAATAAGCCCTGAAAATTCCATTGTCATGTCATTTTAGAAAAATACAAAGACCACCTCATCTTGATAGATGAGGTGGAATTTTCGTGTCGTAAATCTACTATCTCTATATCCCCAAACAAAAATTCCCTAGCATGAGCAGGGCATCTAAGCATTTAATCCAAAGTAAAATACAAACCAAACGACATAGGTTACGAGGAGAAGAAAAAGCGAGTAGAGAGTCACAAAGGTCATTTTCCACAAGAACTTGGTTTTTCGTTGTTCCAGTTTTGCAAATAGAAGATTCCCCGCATAAACGCAAGCAACAAAAACAATAAAAGCTACCAAGCGAGCTCCGATAGCAAAAGCAAATAAGTTATACATAGGGCAACCTCCTTGACTTAAAATCTATATGGAATTATGACAAGCAATAAATTTCACTTCCGTTATCAATATAACACATTTTCTTTATTTTTGCAAACGTTTACTAAAGAAATCGTCCTGTGACTTTCTCGTTTCCGTCTTTTACTAATTTTTCATTTTGTGGTATAATTGAAATAATTGTAACGAATCAAGGTCAATCTAGACACAAAATGGAATGAAATCAAGCAAATCTCTGCTAAAAGTTTGGAATAAGCTGACCTGTAAAATAGAAAGGAACTATATGATTTACAAAGTTTTTTATCAAGAAACAAAAGAACGTAGCCCACGCCGTGAAACAACACGCGCACTATACCTAGACATCGATGCTAACTCAGAACTTGAGGGCCGTATCGCTGCTCGCCAACTTGTCGAAGAAAATCGCCCAGAGTACAATATCGAGTATATCGAACTCTTGTCTGACAAATTGCTAGATTACGAAAAAGAAACTGGCGCCTTCGAAATTACGGAGTTCTAATATGGCCTATACTCTTAAACCTGAAGAAGTCGGCGTTTTTGCCATCGGTGGTCTGGGAGAAATCGGGAAAAACACTTACGGGATTGAATACCAAGACGAGATTATCATCGTCGATGCTGGGATTAAATTCCCAGAAGATGATTTGCTGGGTATCGACTACGTCATTCCTGACTACTCTTACATCGTGGACAATATCGACCGCGTCAAGGCTGTTTTGATTACACACGGACACGAGGACCACATCGGTGGGATTCCATTCCTACTCAAGCAAGCAAATGTCCCAATCTATGCTGGACCGCTTGCCTTGGCTTTGATTCGTGGGAAACTCGAAGAACACGGTCTCTTGCGCAACGCCAAACTTTACGAAATCAACCACAACACTGAGTTGACCTTTAAAAATCTCAAGGCAACTTTCTTTAGAACGACTCACTCTATTCCAGAGCCTTTGGGGATTGTCATTCATACTCCTCAAGGGAAAATCGTTTGTACGGGTGACTTCAAGTTTGACTTAACACCAGTTGGTGAACCAGCAGATTTGCACCGTATGGCTGCGCTTGGTGAAGAAGGCGTGCTCTGTCTCCTGTCTGACTCAACAAATGCAGAAGTGCCAACCTTTACCAACTCTGAAAAAGTCGTTGGCCAGTCCATCATGAAGATTATCCAAGGCATCGAAGGACGTATCATCTTTGCATCCTTTGCCTCAAATATCTTCCGTCTCCAACAAGCAACAGAAGCCGCTGTTAAGACTGGACGTAAGATTGCGGTCTTTGGTCGTTCGATGGAAAAGGCCATTGTCAACGGAATTGAGCTTGGCTACATAAAAGCTCCAAAAGGAACCTTTATCGAGCCAAATGAAATCAAAGACTACCCTGCAGGAGAAATTCTGATCCTCTGTACAGGTAGTCAGGGCGAGCCTATGGCAGCCCTCTCTCGTATCGCCAACGGAACCCACCGTCAGGTACAGCTCCAACCCGGTGATACCGTTATCTTCTCTTCAAGTCCCATCCCTGGAAACACTACTAGCGTCAACAAGCTGATTAACATCATTTCTGAAGCTGGTGTCGAAGTTATCCACGGTAAGGTTAACAATATCCATACATCTGGACACGGTGGCCAGCAAGAGCAAAAACTTATGCTCCGCTTGATTAAGCCAAAATACTTCATGCCTGTCCACGGTGAATACCGCATGCAAAAAGTCCACGCTGGACTAGCGGTAGATACTGGTGTTGAGAAGGACAATATCTTTATCATGAGCAATGGTGATGTGCTTGCCCTTACTGCTGACTCAGCTCGTATCGCAGGTCATTTCAACGCCCAAGACATCTATGTAGATGGAAATCGTATCGGTGAAATCGGTGCTGCTGTCCTCAAAGATCGTCGTGATCTATCTGAAGACGGTGTCGTTCTAGCAGTCGCAACTGTTGACTTCAAATCACAGATGATTCTATCTGGTCCAGACATCCTCAGCCGAGGCTTTGTCTACATGAGAGAGTCTGGCGACCTGATTCGCCAAAGCCAGCGTATCCTATTCAATGCAATTCGTATCGCACTGAAAAACAAGGACGCTAGCGTGCAATCTGTCAATGGTGCCATTGTCAACGCCATTCGCCCCTTCCTCTATGAAAATACAGAACGTGAACCGATCATCATCCCTATGATCCTCACACCAGATGAAGAATAATACTCTTCGAAAATCTCTTCAAACCACGTCAGCTTCGCCTTGCCGTATATATGTTACTGACTTCGTCAGTTCTATCTACAACCTCAAAGCAGTGCTTTGAGCAACCTACGGCTAGCTTCCTAGTTTGCTCTTTGATTTTCATTGAGTACAAGTCAACAAAACAGCCCCGTCTTCGGAGCCTACTGAAAAAGTCATCAAATTGATGGCTTTTTTGTTATACTAGAGATGAGGTGAGATGATGCTTGATAATCAGTTAACTATGGATGTCAGTCCTTATTCTAGTTTGTATGATATCGTGGTTCCTAAAACCCACTTTTTACGTCAGCTAACTGAACTCTGTGATTTTAGCTTTATTTATGATGAACTAGAAAAGAATTATCCTCCCGATTTTGGGCGTAAAGCTTATTCACCGATTATGATGTTCAAATATCTCTTGTTAAAAGATATTTATAGGTTATCAGATGTAGATGTGGTAGGACGTTCCTTGTCAGATATGGCCTTTAAATTTTTTCTTGGTCTAGCTCCTGAAGATTCTGTTATCGAGCCATCCTCTCTGACAAAATTTAGAAAGCTAAGAATTAAAGATGACAAACTGCTTGATGTATTGATTCAGAAGTCTGTTCAAATTGCACTCGAACATAACTTGATTAAGAGTAAAATCCTCATTGTGGATGCCACTCACACCAAATCTCATTATAATCATAAGAAACCCCAAGAAATCCTTAGAGAGCGTTCAAAAGCTTTACGTAAAACAATTTATCAACATTCAGAAGATATCAAAATAGAATTTCCAAAGAAACCTCAGGAAGATAACCTCGAAGTAGAGTTGACCTATACAGAGGAGTTAATGGCTGTGGTTGAAAAACACGAGGAACTCTTAGCCCTACCGGCTGTGTCTCAAAAGTTCAATTACCTAAAAGAGGCTGTCGAGGACGACTTAGAACACTTGGAAGCTTCTGTTAAGGAGGAGGCTAGGCTTGGACATAAGACAGCCGACAGCTCTTTCTATGGATATAAAAGTCATATCGCTATGACGGATAAACGGATTATTACTGCTTGTGTGGTCACTTCTGGCGAACAAAGCGATGGGAAATATTTACCTGAATTATATGCCAAAACAAAGGAAAATAGTCTGGACATCGAGACTATTATTGGTGATGCGGCTTATTCAGGAAAGGACAACATTCAACTAGCTCGCAAAGAAAAGATTCATTTGGTTTCAAAACTGAATCCTTCTGTTTCAAAAGGTTACCGTAAAGAAGAGGATGCGTTTGAATTTAATAAAGATGCAGGGCTATTTGTCTGTCCAGAAGGACACATGGCTGTTCGCAAAGCAAGGACAGGGAAAAAATATCAAAATAAGAATCAAGTTGTCACTCATTACTTTGACATTGAGAAGTGCAAGAGTTGCCTTTCAAAGGAAGGATGTTATAAGGAGGGGGCAAAGTCTAAAACTTATTCAATAGCCATTAAGAGTGACGACCATCTTTTCCAGAAGAAATTTCAGGAAACACCTTATTTTAAAGAAATGGCCAGACATCGCTATAAAATCGAAGCAAAGAATGCCGAACTAAAACAGAGACATGGCTTTGATGTCGCGAGAGCATCGGGTCTTTTCAGCATGGAGTTACAGGCAGCCACAACCATCTTCGTGGTCAATATGAAACGAATTATAACCTTAATAAATACAAAATAACCGAGGAATTCGCTCAAATTAACGAGAGATTCCTCGGTTTTCATTTCATTAAAAGTAAGAGACCTATTTTTTCAGTGGACTCCGTCTTCGGAGCTGTTTTTTTCTATGCTTTCTTTTCTTGATTTTTGGAAATACTACGATTTTTACCTTCAAGATACACCATCAAAATAGAAATATCTGCTGGGTTTACTCCCGAAATACGGCTGGCTTGGCCGATGGTTTCTGGATTGATGAGTTTGAACTTCTGACGAGCTTCTGTCGCGATAGAATCAATGTCATCCCAGTCGATATTGGCTGGAATGCGTTTTTCTTCCATGCGTTTCATCTTGGCAACCTGATCCATGGCTTTGGAAATATAGCCTTCGTACTTGATTTCTGTTTCAATCAATTCGATAATCTTGTCATCCAAGTCCTCTGCAGCTGGTCCGATGAAGGCCACCACATCTTGATAAGAAACTTCTGGACGGCGAAGGAATTCCTTGGCTGTCACTGCATCTGCCAACGGCTTGAAGCCCATCTCCTCAACCTTGGCATTTGTTTCCTTGACTGGCTTGAGTTTGATACTATCTAGGCGCTTCATCTCATTATCAAATTGATTTTTCTTGATTTCAAATCGAGACCAACGTTCATCGTCCACAAGTCCAATCTCGCGTCCCATCTCTGTCAAACGCATATCAGCATTGTCATGACGGAGAATGAGTCGGTATTCAGCTCGACTAGTCAAGAGACGGTAAGGTTCAATAGTTCCCTTGGTCACCAAGTCATCAATCATGACCCCAATATAACCGTCACTACGCTTCAAAATCAACTCAGGCTTGCCTTGGATTTTCAGAGCCGCATTGATGCCAGCGACAATCCCTTGACCTGCTGCTTCTTCGTAACCTGACGTTCCGTTTGTCTGACCAGCAGTGAAAAGACCTGAGATTTTCTTGGTTTCCAGAGTCGCACGCAACTGATGAGGCAAGACCATATCATACTCAATGGCATAACCTGTCCGCATCATCTCTGCATTTTCCAAACCTTTGATAGAATGAACCAGCTCACGCTGTACATCCTCTGGCAGACTGGTTGAAAGTCCTTGAACATAGACTTCCTCAGTATTGCGCCCTTCTGGCTCTAGGAAGAGTTGGTGGCGTTCCTTGTCCGCAAAGCGCACAATCTTGTCTTCAATCGACGGACAGTAACGAGGTCCCACTCCCTTAACCACACCTGTAAACATAGGTGCACGGTGGAGGTTGTTTTGGATAATCTCATGACTGGTACCATTGGTATAGGTCAACCAGCATGGCACCTGATCCTTGACATAATCCTCATCACGTGAAGTGTATGAGAAATGATTAGGCGCTTCGTCTCCTGGCTGAATTTCTGTCACATCGTAATTGATAGAAGAAGCCTTGACACGTGGAGGCGTTCCTGTCTTGAAACGACCGATTTCGAGGCCCAGTTCCTTGAGATTGTCAGCAAGGTTAATAGAAGCCAAACTGTGGTTAGGACCTGATGAGTACTTGAGGTCACCGATGATAATTTCCCCACGGAGGGCCGTCCCTGTCGTCACGATAACGGCCTTAGCAGCATATTCTTGATGGGTCGCTGTACGAACACCGACAACTTTGCCGTCTTCCACCAAAATCTCATCAATCATGGTTTGACGAAGGGTCAGATTCTCTTGATTTTCAACTGTCTTGCGCATTTCCTTAGAGTAAAGCTCCTTGTCAGCCTGCGCACGAAGGGCACGGACAGCTGGACCCTTCCCTGTGTTGAGCATCTTCATCTGGATGTAAGTCTTGTCAATGGTTTTGGCCATCTCGCCACCGAGGGCATCAACTTCACGCACAACGATCCCCTTGGCAGAACCACCGATAGAGGGATTACAAGGCATGAAAGCCAGCATTTCAATGTTGATGGTCGCAAGTAAGACCTTACAACCCATACGGCTAGCAGCTAAGGAGGCCTCAACCCCAGCGTGTCCCGCACCAATTACAATAATATCGTATTCTTCAGTAAAATGATAAGTCATGTTTCTCTCCTATTCCTCAAGATGGATGTGTCTTAGTTGGCCGTCCCAATCTGGTAGGGCTGTTTTTAAAAAGGCTGGAACTAGATTGATACCCTCAAGCTTGTCTATGTCAATCCATTCGCAAGGTTGCGTCTTCTCATCTTCCTGCATGGTCAATGGAGCATCTTCAAGCAAATCCACCAGATAATGAAACTCGATATTGTGATAGGAAACACCGTCCTGTTCAAAACGATTTTCAACCACAAAAGCTAGCTGCCCAGCTTGAGCTTTGACACCCAGTTCTTCCCTCACTTCACGGACTACTGCGTCTTCCGTGCTTTCATTGACTTGAATGGCACCGCCGATAGTATAATACTTGCCCTCATCTTTGGTGACTAGAAGTTTGCGATTTTGGAGAATCAAGGCTGTCGCCCGAACACCAAAAACTGTATTTCCTACTTTTGTCCGAAAGTCTTGCTGAGTCATTCTTGTCCTTTCCCTTAAACGACACAAAAACAGTCAAAACTCCAAAGAAGTGCAGGACAAAAAAGCCTGCAACATCCATGAGCTTTGACCATCATTTCTATTGCTTTTATTATTGTAGCAAATTGAGAAAATTTGTCAATCTAAATGTACTGACAAACTTGTCCATCGCGGTAAGCATTGTCAATCAAACCGCCACCTAGACACTCTTCGCCATCGTAAAAGACAACTGCCTGTCCTGGTGTGATGGCGCGTTGCGGTTCTGCAAAGATGACCTCTGCCTTATCTCCTTTGACATGGACGGTCACCTTAGAATCAGGCTGACGGTAGCGGAATTTTGCTGTGCATTCTAGCGTAAACTCCTCTGGCATATCACGAGTAAAGTGGACTTGGCTAGCCTCTAGGCTGGTTGACATGAGCGAATCATGGTAGAAACCTTGGCCTACATAGAGAATATTCTTGCTTAGGTCTTTTCCGACAACGAACCAAGGGGCATTGTCACCACCGTGTTGTCCACCGATACCGAGACCGCCACGCTGACCGATTGTATAATACATAAGTCCTGCATGCTCGCCCATATCGCGTCCATCCACTGTCATCATACGACCAGGTTGAGCTGGCAGGTAGTTGCTGAGGAAATTTTTAAAGTTCTTTTCTCCGATAAAGCAAATCCCTGTCGAGTCTTTCTTCTTAGCAGTCGCAAGGCCTGCTTCTTCTGCTAGTCTGCGAACTTCAGGCTTTTCCAAATGCCCCAGTGGGAACATGGTTTTTTGGAGTTGTTCTTGCGAAAGTTGGCTAAGGAAATAGGTCTGGTCCTTGCCATTGTCCACACCACGAAGCATGTGAACTGTTCCATCCTCATCACGCTCCACTCGGGCATAATGCCCAGTCGCTACATAGTCTGCCCCCAAGGTCATGGCATAGTCCAAAAAGGCCTTAAACTTGATTTCCTTGTTGCACATAACATCTGGATTTGGCGTACGTCCTGCACGGTATTCCGCTAGGAAATACTCGAAAACGCGGTCCCAGTACTCTTTTTCAAAATTGACAGAGTAGTAAGGAATGCCAATCTGGTCTGCCACCGCAGCCACATCCTTGTAATCTTCGGTCGCCGTACAGACGCCGTTTTCATCTGTGTCATCCCAGTTCTTCATGAAGATACCGATCACATCGTAGCCCTGCTCCTTGAGAAGAAGAGCCGTCACCGACGAATCGACACCACCACTCATCCCCACAACAACACGTGTTTTAGAGTTATCACTCATGGTAAGTCTCCCATCTATTCGTTTATTTATACCCCTCAAAATTCTATTTACTATGACTTTCAATAGAATTTATTTGAGTACAGTCATTTCGTTTGCTTTTAGTAGTAAAATGGTCTGGAGACCATTTTAGCCTATCATCTTAAAATGGAAATATGATAGGCAACGAGTCGCAGGCATAACTTGAGTTCGCTCAATTAGTCTGGGAGACTGATTGAGGTTATAAATCAGACAAGCTCAGCTTGCATCTCATTTCGAGTTAACGACGTAATAAAAGATAAACGAAATGACTAGTTCACGATTGAAGGTCGTGTGTGCTTTAACGATTGAAGGTCGCTTGAGCAGTATTCATTATAACATGCTTGGTTGGAGAAGACAAGAAAGAGGCTGTCAATCGACCAACCTCTTATTCTGAACCTATCAATCTAGCACTTTCTAGCTTCATTCGCTTTCTTAGCAACTGCAATCTGGTATTTCACTTGGTCAAATCCTGTACCTCCCAAAGAATTTCGTCTTTGAACAGCAGTTTTAGGTTGCAAGTAGACATAGATATCCTCGGCAATGAGGGAATGATAGGTTTGCAATTCCTCCAGACTCCAATCTTGAATATTTTTAGCAGACTTGATAGAGTCTAACACTAATCTTCCTACAACCTCATGAGCTTCTCTAAATGGCAAGCCTTTCCCTGCCAAATAATCTGCCAACTCAGTCGCATTTGAAAAGTCCTTCTCTGTCGACTCTTGCATTTTTTCCTTGTTTACCTGCAAACTAGATAACATACCAGCCAACACATCGAGGGAATTTAAAATCGTTTCGACCGTGTCAAACATTCCTTCCTTATCCTCTTGCAAATCCTTATTATAAGCTAAAGGCAAGGACTTCATGACTGTCAATAGTCCAAACAGATTCCCATAAACTCTACCAGTCTTTCCTCGAATCAACTCAGCCATATCTGGATTTTTCTTTTGTGGCATAATAGAGGAACCTGTTGTAAACGTATCTGACAAGGTAATGAATTGGTACTCAAAACTACACCAATTGATCATTTCTTCACAAAAACGGCTCATATGCATCATGAGTATGCTGGCATTGGACAGAAATTCTAAGATAAAATCGCGGTCACTAACAGCATCCAAAGAATTTGTATAAGGTTGCTTAAACTCTAACAAATCGCTAGACAATTGACGATCAATGGGGAAAGTCGTCCCTGCCAAAGCTGCCGCACCTAGAGGGCATAGGTCTGTATGCTTCTGGTTAAATTCAAAACGTTCACTGTCTCTTTGAAACATATTGTAGTAAGCCATCAGGTGGTGGGCAAAACTAATAGGCTGGGCATGTTGCAGATGGGTATAACCCGGCATGATCGTCTCCACATGATTTTCCGCCAAGTCTAATAAAACACCTTTGAGATGAGCCAGTTTATCTAGGACATGGCCTAGTTGCTCCTTGAGATACAAGTGCATATCTGTCGCAACTTGGTCATTTCGAGAACGAGCTGTATGTAACTTCCCTGCAAGGGGACCAATTTTTTCTGTCAGCAACACTTCCATATTCATGTGAATATCTTCGTTTGCGATATCAAAGTCAAGTTGGCCTGCCTCTAGCTCTTCTAGAAGCTCTTTCAAGCCTGCTTGAATCTTTTCTGACTCCTTCAAACTCAAAATGCCCGTCTGACCCAACATCTGAACGTGGGCTAAAGAACCAATCACATCAAATTTAGCTAATTTCTGGTCAAAAGATATACTCGCACCAAAGCGCTCTACCCAGTCTTCGACAGTACCTTCAAAGCGACCACCCCATAATTTTGTATTCTTAGCCATATCACATCCACCTCTCTAGCCAATCGCCCTATTTGGCGCTTTTTTGAACCTCAGAATGAACCTTGGTTGGAAGTCCCCACAACTTAATAAAGCCAACAGCCGCATCTTGGTCAAAGGTATCTGCACTGGTATACGTCGCCAAATTTTCATCATAAAGTGAATTTGGTGATTTCCGAGCCACGACCTGAGCACTCCCCTTATACAGTTTAACTTTTGCAGTCCCATTGACAACTTTTTGAGTCTCTTTAATATAAGCAATCAAGGCTTGCGTAGCCGGACTAAACCACAAAGCATTATAAATGAGATTTGATAATTCATTTTCTATGATTGGTTTAAAATGAGCCACTTCTCTCACAAGAGTCAAATCCTCAATTTCCTTATGAGCTGTCAGCAAGGTCACTGCCCCTGGACACTCATAGATTTCTCTTGATTTAATCCCAACCAAGCGATTTTCCACGTGGTCAATCCGTCCGACCCCATGTTTTCCAGCTATTTCATTGAGTTTTTGAATCAAATCTGCCAATTTTAGCCCTTCTCCATTGAGGGAAACTGGAACGCCTTCACTAAACTCAATCTCAATGTATTCTGGCATATCTGGAGCTTGCTCTGGAGAAGTTGTGATGCCAAAGGCTTCTTCTGGAGCCTGATTCCATGGATTTTCCAAAATACCACACTCATTGGCACGTCCCCAAAGATTTTGGTCGACAGAGTAGGGATTATCAAGGTCAGCAGGAACAGGCACCCCATTTTCCTTGGCATAATGAATTTCTTCCTCCCGAGACCATTTCCATTCACGAACTGGCGCAATCACTTTTAAATTGGGATCCAAGGCTGCAATCGATACTTCAAAACGTACTTGGTCATTCCCCTTACCTGTACAACCATGAGCAATTGTAGTTGCTCCTGTCTGATGCGCGATTTCAACCAATTTTTTAGAAATAAGAGGGCGGCTCAAGGCAGATACCAAGGGGTACTTTTGTTCATAATAGGCATGTGACTGGAGAGCCACTAGCACATAATCTGTAGCAAATTCGTCCTTAACATCAATGACATAAGATTCGACTGCCCCAACCTTGAGAGCCTTATCATGGATGAAATCTAAGTCTTTCCCTTCACCCACATCCATACAAACTGCAACAACATCATAGTCTTTCTTCAGCCAGGTAATAGCAACTGATGTGTCTAAACCGCCAGAATAGGCCAAAATTACTTTTTCTTTACTCATATTCTTTTCCTTCTTTCTATTTTTCAATGGACGCTTTAAAGGCATCCTCAATGAGTTTGTCTAATTCCCCAGAATCCTTCAACTTTTGAATGGTTTTATCGACTGCCTCTTTCAATTCCTTACTATCTTTTTTCATGGCGACCGCGTAGGAATCATCTTGCTCTTTTTCAAAATTGAGGTCTGCGATTGCTAAATCAGGATTATTTTCCACAAATCCCTTGGCAACAGGTTCTTCAAAGATAACGGCATCCACTTGCCCTGATTTTAAATCTGTGATTAAATTCCCATTTTTAGGCAGAGATACGAGGGAAGAATTTTGTAGCAAATCTTTCGCCATCGTCTCCTGAATCGAACCTTTCTGCGCTCCGACCTTTTTCTGCGCTAAGTCGTTGACAGACTGATAAGTGGCCAAGTCAGATTTTTTGACAATGAGCTTATTTTTTGAAGTATAGTAGGGAGTTGAAAAATCGAACACCTTGCTCCGTTCATCTGTCTTAGAAACACCAGATATGGCAAGATCGGCTTTTCCTGATTGAACACTAGCCAGTACATTGTCAAAACTCATGGGAGATAGTTCCAATTCGACACCTAGTTCTGTTGCGATAGCCTTGGCTAATTCGATATCTGAACCCACAATCTGATTTTTCCCATCAATCACTTTTTGGTATTCAAATGGAGCAAAATCTGGATTGAGGGCTACAACCAATTTTCCTTTGGACTTGATGGCTTCAATTCCAGCCGATTGATTGTTACTACAAGCAAATAGTAGGGGGAGCATCACTAAACCAAACATCGTCATCAACACCTTCTTCATCTTATTCATAACAAAGCCTCCTTTATGTTTATTCTTTTTGGCTGTATAAATAATACTCCTATGTTCATCGTTTGTCAAGCCTAAATTGGAAAAATTTTCAATTTGAAACAAAAAAACCTAGAAATACTACATAAAAATGTCATTTCTAGGCGTATTTATGCTATTGCTCTCTGGAAAGCATGAGTATTCAGCCAGTCAAAAGAAGCCGAACAAACTCATTTCCCCTCGCCCAATTCAATGATCCGATGACATTGTTGGGCTACATAAGTATCGTGGGTCACAATAATAACTGTTTTCCCATCTTGATTCATCTCTAAGAGAAACTTCAAGACCAAATCTCTATTTTCAGGATCCAGCGAACCTGTTGGTTCATCGGCTAAAATCAGCTGGCTGGGTTTTAAGATGGCTCTAGCAACTGCAATTCGTTGTTGTTCGCCACCAGACAACTCAGAGACCTTTTGATGCAAAGTAGCTGACAAACCTACTCTCTCTAAAATCTCTTCCACCTTTTTGAGCTTGTCTTTCTTAGACAATTTCACATATTTCAGTGCCAGCATAAGATTGTACTCGACCGTTTCATCATCAATCAGGGCAAAATTTTGAAATAGATAAGAGATATGTTCACGGATTATTGTTTGCGACTTAGCAGAATTGACCGCTAGATTTGTCTGACCAAAAATCTCATACCGTCCACTATATTCACCATCTATCAAACCTAATAAATTTAACAAGGTCGACTTCCCACTACCACTCTTACCAACAATAGCTACCAAATCCCCCTGATCAATCCTGAGAGACAAGTGATCCAAAATCACTTTTCCTCCAATGGCTTTGGTAATATTTTCCAACTCAATCATAAGATGCCCCCTTTCAATAACTCTACTAGACTTCTTTTCTCCATCCTAGAAGCCAAGGCTAGCACAAATAGTATATCCAAACATGTAAAGCCTGCAAACAGCAGGAGTGGCAAGAGCGCATGGGCAAAGAAAATCAAGACTAGAAGAGGGAGACTATAGCCCAGCAAGAGCAGAACGAGGAGAGGACGGTAGCGATCGACCAGTTTCCACCCCATAAACTTCTTGGTAATGATATCCCTGCGCTTCAACAAGAAAGTGGTAACGAGTAAAAAGTAGGAGACAATCATACTGAGAAGAGCAAATAAGGCAAACAGAACGTTAAAATTACGAACAGAATCCCGATAGGTATCAACTATCTCCTCTTGAATTGCTTGAATCGATGAAAATTTTAAATAGCTACCATCAGATAAGTTATCGACTAACTCCGTAATCACTTTTTGATTTTGTTCTGTATTTTCAATTTTCATCGGGTTGTTTAAACCTGTCGTTGACAAGTGAGTCTTTTCTTCCCACATCATGTCTTGATCATTTACCAGACTAATGATTGGATTGTGGAGATTTTCCTTTCGCTCATTATTATAAGGGAAGAAAGACCAATCTCCTTCATAGTAGGCAATTTCTACATCCATATCTTCTATTGTTTGCTTTTGCTGATCTTCATACCTCATAGAAAGATAGGCGATGGATTTTCCCAAAAACTGATTCTTGCCTTCTTGTCCTTTGTCACTGACTGGCATCAAAATCACCTTTTTAGTGCCGGTATCAAGTAACTTAAAGCCCTGACTTTCTAAAAATTGACGGTTTGCATAGTAAACATCTACCTTATCAGGTAGTTGGTAGTTCTGCACTTGTTCAGCTTTGATGACTGGTTTGATAGGAAGACTCCCACTTCGCACATAGTTTACTTGTGTTTTTGCTAGCAAGTCTTGATAAAATTGGTAGAAATAATCTGTAGATTTCCCTGACCCTGCTAGCTCTTCTTGCCACAGATTATCATTGAGTTTGAAGGTTTCTAAGGTCAGGTAATTGCCTTGACTTACCCACTGTTGCTGATAAGCAAGTTCTTTGTTTTCTTGTTCTAAACTTCTGCCCACCCCAATCAGTAAGGCCGTCAGTAAAATAGTTGTCCCTATTTTCATCACATAATTGAAAATGAGACCAAGTTTGACAGATGAAAAACCTTTCAACATGGAACTGACTGTCATTTTCTGAATCATCAGGTAGGTCAGCCAACTGATGAACAAATACAACTGTAAAAGCAGAAATTGGGATAAGAGTAAACTTGGAAACAGAAGTTTTGGCCTGTAGTCCAGCACTAAAAATAGTCCCAAGTCAATGACAAGACTTCCACCCAAGAGAAGATAAAAATTAGTCTTTACAAAACCAGCTAAAATCGCTCTGCTTTGAAAACCAAGTAACTTTTGAACCCCCACTCGTTTCATCTCCATCATCGGCTGATAAACTGTCATTAAAATCACAAGCAAGATTGCCAAGATAAAGATAATGATAGATAGTAACAACTCTTGATTTAGCACTCCAACCTGACTTCGGTAAGTGGGTTCTAATAAAATCGTCTTATCTATCTGGAAAAAATCACTCCACTTTTGTAGAATGGTATCACGATCTATCTCTTTGCTGGAGGTAATCATGTAACGTCCATTTACAGTATGGGATTTATCCTCAATATAGGATTGGAAGGTCTGGAGTCGAATGAGTTTCACCTTTAAAAAGGTGGGAATGGTTCCTAGATTATTGGGAAGGTTCTGGTTGCTGTAGACTCCCTTCTCATTCTTTGAAAAATCAAGAGAAGTCAGACCGAACTCCTGATAGGGGAAGGTTTCCTTATCAAAAACACCAGCCTTGACCACCTCATCGCCATTATCTACTTTGATAATAGAGACCTTGTCTTGGCTTGCAACCTCTTCAAAAAACTGGAGAATCGTTTCTGTCGGTTTAGTGACATCTTTCAAGTACAAGTCAAATGAATAAGTTGTCTTGCCCATCTCCTGAATCCGCACTATTTCTCGTGTAACATTTACATTCAGGACAAAAAACGTAGTACACAGTAAGAGCAAGAGCATACAAAGATGACTGATTTTTTTCATAGAGATACCTCCCGTGAAGAGAAAACTAACTTTCCAATAAAGCCACACAGTGATTCTCTCAGCTTGATTGTGTTCAAGGCTGAAAACACTGTGTGGTTTTTGAATGTTTAGAGGTTAGTTTTTTGAGCAATCGTCTATCAAAATGTCCGTTTATCTGTCAACAATCCGAGAAAATCTTGGCTCTTCAAGTCTGAGAAATGTTTGGCAGAAAGACTTCCTTTTTGAAGTCCATCATCTCTAACCTGCAAATAATAGCTATGTTGGCTTGTTTTAATTGTCAAAAAATCGCCAAATATAAAAACTCTTTTCCAGTTGCGAATCTCAAATTCTTTCATCTCTGATTTTGGAATGCGGATAAGTCCTTGTCGCAAATCACGATGATGCTCACTTGTGAAAGTCATCCCATTCCCAATATTTCTTATCAGTAGTTCATCTGGAGTTACCATCACCAGCGCTATTTTAGTTAAGAAAATTTCAACTGTTGGTGGTAAAATCGCTAGATTAAACCAAGGGTGTAAGTAGCGATAAGCTAAGAAATAGTTAGGTTCCTCACCCAATCCTAGTTGTTTATATAAGGTCTTGACCTCACTATCTAACCTCGCTTCAAAAGACACATCCGAATGCGCTTCTTCCTTCTTCTGATTAAAATAACGCATCCAGACTAGAAAACCTATAAAGACTATAATAAATATTCCTGATAAGAGATATTTTACATTGTAGTTCATCACTTAACCTCCTGATTCACGACTTAATCTAACCAACATAGGGTAGGGATAACTTATATCATAGTATATTGAAATTAGAACAAGACGTATTGCTTTTTAGAGAATAGCTAAAAAGCAATACGAATATCTTAATTATGTTGTCTCTTCCTAATTCAATCTACTATAAAATACTTTTCCTACTATATGCGAACTAAGTTCCCCAACAAGAGATAGCATTTAATGCTACTCCTGCTACAACAACAGCTACATTAAATTTAGCTAATTGAGATGGTTTTAATACTGATGCAGCAATATCTTTTATTATATCAACCGCTTTTCCATAATTATGAGACACCAAAGCATTTGTTAATATTTCTATCATATTTCTACCTTGCAGTGCATCCCATATAATTCCACCAAATGGTACGGAATTTATGACTACACAAGCCGCATATGCTCCTAAATCACGAGTCATACTTGGCAATACATAATTTTCAAAAATAAACTTCCCTTCTAAGCCGATATCTCCTGGTAGTTCT
Organism: Streptococcus mitis; assembly: GCA_963515455.1. Classification (GTDB taxonomy): domain Bacteria; phylum Bacillota; class Bacilli; order Lactobacillales; family Streptococcaceae; genus Streptococcus; species Streptococcus mitis_DN. The sequence goes on from CAUPXP010000001.1 coordinate 86,610, forward strand.
GCCCTTGCTTTTAGAGCATAGAAATCAGTTATAACGTATCTCTTTGTAGCCAAATCAACATGTCCAGCTTCCTCTAAATAGAATTTCAAGCTTTCAATCGCCTGTTCTGTCTGCTCTTGTTCGCTCAAGACAGCAGTTTGTCTTGTTGCTGTTTCAGACGCATAAATGCTATTTCCGACAGAGAAGAGCAATCAAAATATCATAATGAAAACCATACTTACTTTAATTAATTTATGAGTCATTTTACTTCTCCTATTTAAGCTTACAAAAATAAAATCCTTCGGTTATCAATATATGAAATAATAAACCTTATAGTCCATTGGACTCACCTTCCTTTCTTTTACTTAATCAAAATTTTATAAGAGCCATCCCCAAGGGAAGAAAATAGCCATCCATAACATAAATAACAACAGACGATATACTTTTTTATACATTTGATACCTCCTTAGTACTTCATCATCTTGATTGTAAAATACAATATACCTTGTCGTAAAATTTGTTAACCTTTTTCACAAATTTATTTTAGATTTCTTTTCTACTTTTTATATTACTATGATACAATATTTTTAATCAGTTTCAATTTATTGTTAACTTTTTTCACGAAAAGGAGGAAATCATGCGCTACGATTTTGGAAATGTTTATAAAGAAATACGTGAGTCAAAAGGTTTGACCCAAGAAGAGGTCTGTGGAAATGTTCTCTCAAGAACCAGCCTATCAAAGATTGACAGTGGTAAGGCAACTCCTAAATATGAAAATATGGAGTTTCTTCTCCGTCAAATCAATATGAGTTTTGAAGAGTTTGACTATATTTGCCATCTCTACCACCCAAGTGAACGATCAACTATCATGCAGACTTTTCTAAAAATGGCTTCTATTAGTGGTACGAGCGACTTAAGTAAATTACTCAAAAAATGTCAACATTATCTAAAAACACATCATGATTTCCCCATCCAGCAGTTACAAGATATGCTCGAAATCGTTATCTACATCCGTGAAAATGGGATAGAAAAATTGTCAAGTAAGGTTGACAACATTGTAAATAGATTATGGGATAAGATTGAGAAACAAGATACTTGGTATGAGAGCGACCTCAAAGTCCTTAATACCATTCTCTTTGCTTTTCCTATAGAGTATATTCATCAGATTACCGGAAAAATTCTCGAACGACTAGAGGTTTATAAACACTATAGTTCTATCTTTCAGCTTCGTATGATGTTACTTCTGAATCTCTCAACTCTTTATCTTTACAATGGTGATAAGTTGCTTTGCAAACAGCTTTGCTACACTCTCTTAGAGGAGGCAAAAGCAAGCAAACAGTATGATACACTTGCGTTTGCCTATATTCGTATCGGCATTTGTGCTAATGATGCTCAGTTAATAGAGAATGGACTCTCCTTAGCTAAACTAGTAGAAGATGAACACTTACTAACAGAGCTAGAGCGTGAAGTTAACATCTTTGTAAACAAAAAAGAAAGCCATTGAGACTTCCTTTTCTATATTTTCTTAATACCAGCCGTTGTTAAGCCAGAAGTTTTTAGCGGCTGTCCATGAACCATAACGTCCTGCAACGTAGGCATCTGCTACACGTTCTTGGTTTTCAGCTGAGTAGTCACCGTTCAAGTATGAATCTGTCAATTGGTAACGTCCGATGTAACGTCCGTTGGTAGCTGTGTAGCTACCGCCTGATTCTTTTTGAGCAATCCATTCTTTAGCTTCTGCTTCAGATCCGCTGACAGTTGAAGCAACCGTTTCTTCTGCTACTGTTTCGCTTACTACTGGAGTTTCCTCCTCTACTTCTGTAGTTTCTGCTACTGGAGCTGAAACAGCCTCATCTTGGGCAGCTGGTGCTTCATAAGTCGTTGAAGCTGATGCTACTGGCGCTGCTGGACCGTCGATAACCAACTCTTGACCAACATAAATCATATGGATGTTGTCAATGTGGTTGTTTTCTGCCAATTTCTCAACAGTTGTGTTATGAGTTTCAGCGATTTCTGAAAGTGTATCACCTTCTTTAACAGTGTAAGTTGATGATTCTTGAGCAGACACAAATGATGGAGCAAATACTGCAAACAAGGCAGCTACTCCTGCAAGAGTTGTTTTAATCTTTTTAGTTGTTGATTTCATATTTGAAAATTCTCCTTCTTTCTATAGTTCTATCATACCCTTTAAATATTACCGTTTCTTGACACTTTTATGTAGAAATATTACAAAATTATTTTTTATTTCCCTAAATAAGGTGTTTTTTGTCATAAAAGATACTATTTTTATGCTATTTGAGGTATTAGAAAGGTTTTCATCTACAATTAAAGCCAAGCCCCTCATTCTTTGATATAATAGAGATAAGAATTTTTATAAGGGGAAACTGATGAAATCACTTCGTTTTCAATCTGTCTTTGATATCATCGGACCAGTTATGATTGGCCCATCTAGTAGCCATACCGCTGGTGCTGTTCGTATTGGGAAGATTGTCTCTTCCATTTTTGATGATACTCCGACAGAAGTCGAATTCCAACTTTTTAACTCATTTGCCAAGACCTATCGTGGTCACGGGACAGACCTAGCCCTTGTTGCAGGTATTTTAGGCATGGATACAGATGATCCTGAAATCCCAAACAGCCTGGAAATTGCCCACAAGCGCGGCATCAAGATTGTCTGGACCATTCAGAAAGACAGCAATGCCCCCCACCCAAACACCACTAAAATTACCGTCAAAAATGCCCACAAGACTATCAGCGTGACTGGTATTTCTATCGGTGGAGGAAATATTCAGGTCACCGAACTTAATGGCTTTGCCGTCTCTCTCAATATGAATACACCGACTATCATTATCGTTCATCAAGATATTCCAGGCATGATTGCCCTCGTAACAGAGGCACTTTCACGCTATGGTATCAATATCGCCCAGATGAACGTTACTCGTGAAAAAGCTGGTGAAAAAGCCATTATGATTATCGAAGTCGACAGTCGCAACTGTGATGAGGCTATCGAAGAAATTCGAAAAATCCCTCATCTCCACAATGTCAATTTCTTTAAATAGGAGGAAGCATGTTTTATTCTATCAAAGAATTGGTCGAGCAGGCAGAACTGGACTTTCAAGGAAATGTCGCAGAACTCATGATTACTACTGAGTTTGAATTGACCGGTCGCGAACGTGAAGAAGTCCTCCTTCTCATGGAACGCAATCTGGAAGTCATGAAAGCCTCTGTCCAACTTGGCCTCAATGAAAATAAATCTCGTAGTGGCCTGACAGGTGGAGATGCTGCCAAATTGGACCACTACATCAAAAACGGAAAAACCTTGTCAGATTACACGATTCTCTCGGCTGCCCGAAATGCCATCGCAGTCAATGAACACAATGCCAAAATGGGCTTGGTCTGCGCTACTCCGACCGCAGGAAGTGCTGGCTGTCTCCCTTCCGTTCTCACTGCTGCTATTGAAAAATTAGACCTCAGCCACGAGCAACAGCTAGATTTCCTCTTTGCTGCCGGTGCCTTTGGACTAGTCATCGCAAACAATGCCTCTATCTCAGGTGCTGAGGGTGGCTGTCAGGCCGAAGTCGGCTCTGCCTCTGCTATGAGCGCTGCCGCCTTGACTCTGGCTGCAGGCGGGACACCCTATCAAGCCAGTCAAGCTATTGCCTTTGTCATTAAAAACATGCTGGGCCTCATCTGTGACCCTGTTGCCGGCTTGGTCGAAGTTCCCTGTGTCAAACGCAATGCCATGGGAGCTAGCTTTGCCTTTATCGCAGCAGACATGGCCTTGGCAGGGATCGAATCTAAAATTCCTGTAGATGAAGTTATCGATACCATGTACCAAGTAGGAGCAAGCATGCCAACTGCCTTTCGTGAAACAGCTGAAGGTGGTCTCGCTGCCACCCCTACTGGTCGTCGTCTCCAAAAAGAAATTTTCGGAGAATAAGCTTATCAAATAGGAGAAACCATGACCTCTATCACAGCTATCTTTTTCGATTTGGATGGAACCCTCGTTGATAGTTCTATCGGGATTCACAATGCCTTTACCCATACCTTTAAGGAACTGGGGGTGCCTAGTCCTGATGCCAAAACGATTCGTGGTTTTATGGGGCCACCTCTCGAAAGTAGTTTTGCGACCTGCCTGAACAAAGAACAAATTTCTGAGGCTGTGCAGATATACCGATCTTACTACAAGGAAAAAGGCATCTATGAAGCTCAACTCTTTCCTCAGATTGTAGACTTGCTTGAGGAACTAGCGAGCAAATATCCTCTTTATATCACCACAACAAAAAATACACCTACTGCTCAAGACATGACTAAAAACTTGGGAATCTATCATTTCTTTGATGGCATTTATGGTTCCAGCCCTGAAGCACCTCATAAGGCAGATGTCATTCGCCAAGCCTTGCAGACACATCAACTAGCACCAGAACAAGCCATCATCATCGGAGATACCAAGTTTGATATGCAGGGGGCTCAAGAAACAGGCATTCAGAAATTGGCCGTCACTTGGGGATTTGGAGAGCAAGCAGATTTGCTAAACTATCAGCCTGATTATATCGCCCACAAACCCTTAGAAGTTTTGGGGTATTTTCAATAACATAGACTGGGCAACGACCCCATTTCAGAAGAAAATGAGGCAATCTATACATAACAAAACGCATATTACCAAGGTTCATTTGTACTGACCTGATAATATGCGTTTTCCTTTTTTATTCAACGTGGGTGGTTTGATTGGCAAAGGCGATAATAGCTTGCTTCAACTCATCTCCACTAAGAGTGCGGAACTCTTCAATCTTTTGATCGATGGCTTCTAGAGGCATGACATTGACCTTACCAACGAAAATCTTATCCATAACTTGGTTATCAACAAGTTCGGTTGACACCAAGAGTTCTTCGTAGAGTTTTTCACCTGGGCGGATTCCAACTTCAACAATTGGAATTTCGCTTTCGGTGTGGCCACTTAGAAGGACCATTTTCTTGGCTAAGTCATAAATCTTGACTGGTTTGCCCATATCAAGGATAAAGACTTCTCCATCTTTAGCATAAGCACCAGCATGGATAACCAGACGGCTAGCTTCTGGAATGGTCATGAAGTAACGGGTCATGCGGAAGTCTGTCACCGTTACAGGCCCACCTTCAGCAATCTGGCGTTCAAAGACTGGAATGACACTACCACGGCTACCAAGTACATTCCCAAAACGAACTGCACAGTAGGTTGATTGGCTACGTTGGTTAAAGCCAGTGACAATCAACTCAGCCACGCGCTTGGTTGCTCCCATAACATTTGGTGGATTAACCGCCTTATCTGTCGAAATCATAACCATCTTAGGTACTTTGGCTTCATCAACAGCCCTAGCAACGTTGTAAGTTCCACGGATATTGTTTTTGAAGGCTTCTTTTGGATTGCGCTCCATCATAGGAACGTGTTTGTGGGCAGCCGCATGATAAACAATAGCTGGCTTGTACTGCTCAAAGACTTGCAAGAGACGGCCGTAGTCTTGAATGTCAGCAATCACAGGTACATAATCAATCCCTTGGAACTTACGAATCAATTCATGATAAACAAGGTAGATTGAATTTTCCCCGTGACCGAGCAAGACGATGCGTTCAGGATTGAAGCGACTAACTTGGCGACAGATTTCAGAACCGATTGAGCCACCAGCACCTGTGACTAAGATTGTCTTACCTGTCAGTTCTGCACCCAGACGCGATTCGTCAAGACGAATTTCCTGACGACCTAAAAGGTCCGTAATATCAATTTTTTGGAAGCCAGTACCTGCTTGGTGAAGTCCCTGAACAACGGTTTCAACCTTAGGCATCTTGTAACATTTGACACCCAGCTTATTACACATCTGCAAGATACGCTCATATTCTGACGGGTCAAGCGACGGAATCGCAACGATAACACGCTCGATTTGATGGCGTTTAGCTAATTCAGGCAGATTTTCATAAGAGCCCAAAACAGGAATACCACCAAGTTTTTGACCCTTTTTCTTAGAATCCTTATCCAAGATACCGACCAGTTCTAATTCACTAGTTGGATGTTGGTAACTATCCATAAAGAGAGCCCCACCATCACCGGCACCAATCAAGAAGGTCCGACGGTGTTCCCCATCACCACTGCCTTTTTTGCGTCTGGAGTAGATTAACTGCCAAGTAATCCGTGGCAATAAAATCAAGAAGGTACTCAACAAGATAAAGAGAATGATGAAACGGATGGAGAAGAGTGGCAAGAAGGCATAGCAGATACTATATGACAAGACGCTGCTGGCAGTCACACCAAAAAAGATTTTCATAAAGTCCGTAATCTTGCTGTAACGACTAATACTAGCGTTCAACCCCCAAAATCCAATCATCAATTGATAGAACAGGAAGGCCAAACTCGTATAGATAATGTAGTCAACAGGTGCTGGATTAATCAGCCCATAAAATAAAATATAAGATACAATGATGGAAACCACCATACTCAAAATATCAAATATTCCCCAGAAAACCTGCTTTTGTTGTTTATTTAAAATTTCCACCAGATCAATCACATAATCTGTGAGTTTTTTATTCATAGAAATTTACTCCTCCTTAAAAGAGCCGAATAGTTACATTGTTATTATAACACTTTTTCTCCAGTTTACGATTTGCTACAATCTTTTACTTGCTTTTTCGTAACAGTTTCATAAAAATAAACTGTCTGACAAATCCGGGACAAAGGGCAACAACCATCTGAATGGCAACACTCTTGGCATACTCCAGGTAAGAAATTTGCCCTCTCTTCAGCATGCGCTGACGAGCTTGACGATAGAGTTTGAGGTAACGCAGTCCCCCACGACGCTCAAACATCCCTGCTCCGACACGAACCTGACACAAGATTTGATCCAGATTTCCAGTCTTGGCTCCTGCAGCAATCATATTGAGCCAGAGGAGGTCATCTTCCATATAAAGCCCATCCTCATAGTTGCCTGCCTTGAGAACCATGTCCTTCTTGAACATAACAGTCATGTGGTTAAAGGCACTTCTCATCCTTTGATAAGCTACAATATCTGCATGTTGGGTTGGAACACGACGGTAAGAAACAATCTCATCAGGATTGTCAATAAACTCTGCAATATGTCCACCTAATAGGTCAAGATTGTCCTTCTCCATTAACTGAACCTGTTGCTCAAAACGATCTGGAACAGCTATATCATCCGTATCCATACGGGCAATAATATCATACTGACACTGCAAAACACCCTGTCGAAGAGCCAGACCCAAACCTTGATTCTGCTCAAGAGGACAGCGTTTCACTGGAATATCAGACTCAGCTTCAAGCTGGTCTAATACCTGATAGAGCTCAGGTGTCAAAGGCCCATCCTCAACCAGAACCAACTCGCTCGGTTTCAGGGTCTGATTTTGAACACTCTCAATAGCATCCTTTAAAAATGTCGGATTTTCCTTGATATAGACCGACATCAATACGCTGATTTTTTGCTTTTCAGACACAGTTTTTCTCCAATGTATAGATTTCCTTCCACTATTTTATCATAATTTTCAAGACTTTCCCATTTTTATCTTGAAAGCCAGAAACCTTACTTGACATTATAGTGAAAAAGCCTTAAAATAAGCTGTTATTAAAATCAGCTAGAAGAGGTATTATATGAAAAAGCAATCACTCTTTTTTGTTCCAGGTATTATCCTGATTGGTGTTTCCTTGCGGACTCCTTTTACTGTTTTACCCATTATTTTGGGAGATATTTCGCAAGGGCTGGGAGTAGAAGTTAGTTCGCTTGGTATCTTGACCAGCCTTCCTCTCCTTATGTTTACCCTCTTCTCGCTATTTTCTACCCGACTAGCTCAGAAAATTGGCTTGGAGCATCTCTTTACCTATAGCCTTTTCTTCTTAACCATTGGCTCTCTGATTCGACTAATCAATCTGCCCCTGCTCTATCTAGGAACCTTGATGGTTGGGGCAAGTATCGCAGTCATCAATGTTCTGCTTCCTAGTCTTATCCAAGCTAATCAACCAAAGAAGATTGGTTTTCTGACCACCTTATATGTAACCTCTATGGGGATTGCAACGGCTCTTGCTTCCTATCTAGCCGTGCCTATTACACAAGCCAGTTCTTGGAAAGGACTTATCATCCTCCTCACCCTGCTCTGTCTAGCAACTTTTTTGGTCTGGCTCCCAAATCACCGCTATAATCACAGACTGGCTCCACAAACCAAACAAAAAAGCCAAACAAAGGTCATGCATAATAAACAGGTCTGGGCAATTATTGTCTTTGCAGGTTTTCAATCCTTGCTCTTTTACACCGCTATGACCTGGCTACCTACTATGGCCATCCATGCAGGCCTATCCAGTCACGAAGCTGGCTTGCTGACTTCTATCTTCTCTCTGATTAGCATTCCTTTTTCAATGACCATCCCAAGCCTGACAACCAGCTTGTCAACTCGCAACCGTCAGCTCATGCTCACTCTGGTCTCACTAGCTGGTGTGGTCGGCATTTCCATGCTCTTTTTCCCAGTCGGTAATTTCTTTTACTGGCTTGCCATCCATCTCCTCATCGGAACCGCAACAAGCGCCCTCTTCCCTTATCTCATGGTCAACTTTTCACTCAAGACAAGCGCCCCTGAAAAGACTGCCCAATTGTCTGGTTTATCTCAAACAGGAGGCTATATCCTAGCAGCCTTTGGGCCGACCCTCTTTGGTTACAGTTTTGACCTCTTCCACTCTTGGGTGCCAGCTGTAGCTGCCCTCTTGCTCGTCGATATCCTGATGACTGCGGCCCTCTTTACAGTGGACAGAGCCGATAAAATTCTCTAACCTTCTAGTTTTGCCTAGAATTGATGAGAGATCCCGCGGTTTTCATTTTATTAAAAGTAAGATGCCAAATTTCAAGTTCAAGTTAGCCATGAAGAATAAATTCTCTAGGTGATTTGTAGTTCAAGCATTTTTTAGAATAGTTATTAATCCAATTTTCGATGAATGCGACTTCTTTGGGAGTCGTTTTCTTAGTTCTCTTAGGTAACCATCTACGAATGAGCCTGTTGTGATTCTCATTAGTTCCCCTTTCCCAAGAGGCATAGGGGTGCGCATAATAGATATGTTCCTTAGAAAACACATCAGACAAGCGGTTAAATTCTGTACCATTATCTGCTGTGATGGAAAGAATTTGATGTTGTTTTAAGATGAGTTTTAAAGCCTGATTGACCGACTCAGCGCTTTTATTTGGAATCAATCGGATAATCTGATGCCTACAGTTAAGACCAGTAAACAATAGTTTTTCGCTCTTGTAAGCAGAACCGTATCAATCTCATAATACCCATTCTCCAAGCGAAGATTGATAGCTTCAGGACGCTGTTCGATGGATTGACCAGCAGGTTTAAAGTTGATGCTAGCCTGTTTCTTAACCGCTTTTCCTTTTCTAGGATAAAGCAGATTCTGTTTTGACAATCCTAATTTTCCATGATGGATCCAGTAGTAGATGGTAGAAATTCCCACGTTAACGCCCTTAGCCTTGACCATCATTTCAGACGAAAACTTTTGGTTATGATAGTGGAGAATCTTTTCCTTCAGCTCCTTGTTCAATCTTGATTTCTTGACCGAGCGCTTGCGATTATTTTCATAAGACTGTTGAGCATAGCCGGCAGAATAAACCGCTTTGAAGCGCCCTTTTCCAAGACATTGTCGGACTGTCTCACGCTTGATTTCAGTATGGATAGTTTGAGGAGCTTTTCCAAGTAGAGAAGCAATTTCTCTATTTGATTTTCCTTCTTTTTTCCATCGTTCGATTAAGGCTATCAAATGAAATCGAGGACTAGCTATCAGCTAGTTGAACCATATAATTTTTAGGAAAGCTAGGTGGCTAACTTCATTATAGAACTTTCAAAAAAACAAAAAAAGCACTAAGGGAAAGCGCCCCAAAGTGCTTAATATCAAGGCTCTAAAGCCTATCTTATTCAATAAAATATTACAACATTTTGTTATCTTGCAGTAATTAGGTACAGAAAAACAGGCCTAAGCCTGCTCAATATCTAACTTGATTTTCTCAAAAACTATTAAATTCAAATAAGTTGAGAAAACATAAAGGGTAACAAAAAAGGACTTAAAATGATGAGTTCAGCAGGCAAGAAACTAGCACGGTCAAACGTGCTTTTTTTATTGCTGATAGATTCATTATACCACGTAGTATATAAAAGGCAAAAATAACTCATATCAAAAAGCACTTAGATTTCTCTAGGCGCTTAATAATATAATTGTAACAACGTGTCAAAATCATCTTTAAAAACATTTTGACTATTCTGTTTTATTTGCTCAATGATTTTATCCTTTTTACCTCTGTCCAAAGGGAGTGTTTCAAACGCTTCTTCTTTTACTAAGAATTCACCATTTTCTCCGTCGTTTATGTTATCTTCAATCGCATCTAGTAACAAACTAATTGAAATTTTAATCATCTTTAGATACTTCCCTATGCGTAAAGACCGCCACTTTATTCATCAAGTCATCCTCTGTGTAGTCAATTATAAAAGTATCTAAATTAAAGATAGATTTAGGTGGAGTTGAACAAATCATAGGGACACTATGTACCCTATACTCGTTTTCCCCAACTCTCACAAACTGATTGATTTTCAAATCTGAAAAATCAGGATTCTCAACAGTAATAGAAACAAGACGATGCGCTATTTTATAAACATCAATTATCTTATTTTTCATATTTAACTTGTCCATAATTATTATTTTAATACTTATGTTCTTGGTAATCAAAACCTATTTTAGATTTAATACTATCAAATAAATCTAAAATAGATTGTGGAGTGTCTTTCTTAAATGATACAGTAGGTTTATCCTGGTCTGGATAAACTTGGTCAACCCACTCATGAATTTGATTATAAAAAATCAACAGCTCTTTGCTTGGTGGTAGCATCATATCTAGAACGAAACCTCCTTTACTTTAACTTCATTATAAACTTTCCTATCCTAATATTCAATCCACAAGACACCATTACAATAGCTTTTTAGAAAATGGTAAGCAGTCTTTTCTGTCTCTTTAATTCTCATGATTTGATTTCTTATACTCAATGAAAATCAAAGAACAAACTAGGAAGCTAGCCACAGGCTGTGCTTGAGTTCAGCAGGCAAGAAACTAGCACGGTCAAACGTGATTTTTTTATTACCTAATAATACTATCATACCACATCTAGAATACACACTCAATTATTAGCAATCCTTCTCGGTTTGCAGTATAATGATGGAAAGGTGGGGTGATACCCACGGTTCACCAAAAAGACTGCTTTGGCGAGTTTATGGAGGAGGGATTTATATGGATAGATCAAAAAAGACATGGGAAATTGATGGATATTTATGGTTACATTGCCCTGTTTGCGGAACTGAAGTTATGGACTATGATATCTGTGACGTCTGTCGTTGGCATAATACTGGTATTATAAATATTGACGGTGGCCCAAATAAATTGACTCTAGCCGAAGCCAAAGAAGCTTACACAAGGAGAAAAATCGTAAAAATTCTAGAATTTGATACAGTATTGTTAAAAAACGGTCAAACGGCGACAATTGTCGAAAAGTTAAGTGAAGATACTTTTATTGCTGACATAGGAGATTCCCCGAAAGACTGGGATACCATAACAATTACAGTCAACGAAATAGAAAAAGTAGTGTATTGAAATAGCTAATATATTTGTATAGTGTTGGGAGTAACCTTAAATGAATAAGACTGGAAAAGAGAATTTAATCATTATTAACGGTAGCGAATATGTCCATTGTCCAGTATGTGGTACTGTTACAGCAGTATATGATATCTGTGACGTTTGTCAGTGGCAAAATACAGGAGAAACTAATATAGATGGTGGTCCTAATAAGATGACACTTGCGGAGGCTAAAGAAGCGTATGTTAAGGGAATTCCAATAATATAACAGACTATAGTACCACGAAAGGAGAGACTGATGGAACTTAGAAAATTTAATAACAAGGTTGTCAGAATCACCGATATTGACGGCCAAATATTTAAAGGTGTAGCTCTTTACGAAGACAAAGATGTCTATGATGAAGAACTTGATGGATTATCCGTTAATTCTGGAACCAGATGGATTAAGCTCTTTGAAAATGAAATCAAGGAAATTGAAATTACTGATAAAATCAATCCGTCAAAAAACCCTTAGATTCGTTTCTAAGGGCTTTTAATTAGGTCTAAGATATGTTTTGCTTATACACCACTAAAACACCACCACGATAGCTTTTAGCAAAGTCTAGCAGTATCTCATCCTTAAGGCATTCATACTCAACTTTATCAATGCCCAGCGTCTCATATAGCTGAAATAGCTTTAATCTATAAATCGTCTTGTAAAGAGATCGGCAAATATCTCACGACCTACATCATACAATCACTTATCTTCAAGTCTAAGTCTAGTCTCTGAATTGCTTTATCAAAATTTTTAATGCTTTTTAGCTTCTTTTCTACTTCGTCAGTGGTCAAGCTCCTACTCCTTTATGATATAGAGAAGTGAGGTAGAAATGATAGTGTCGCTACGCAACTTCATAGTATGAGATGACGGGACAGGCACACCTTCCACTACTCTCGAGCGCTTAGATTTTTCTAAGTGCTTTTTTTGCATTTTCTCGGCGTTCGCTCTTGTTTCAAGTCCATTCTCCATACCATTTGGTAAGGAATTAAGAGACATTTTTATCTCTCCTATCTCCTTGTCATTCTGCGAACAACTAAGGCAAGTTATTACTTTGCTTATCTGCTTATCATTTTGTAAACATCAAATTTAAAATAACAGACTTAAACTTTTCTTATTTCCTCAATACCCAAACAATAAAACACTATCAACTCGTTTAAACACACGTTTCAAACATGCTGGTGTACCTAATATTGGATTCCACGGTTTTAGACACACACACGCTAGTCTTTTGCTAAACTCTGGAATACCATATAAAGAATTACAACACCGTCTAGGTCATTCTACACTAGCTATGACTATGGACACTTACAGTCATCTCTCCAAAGAAAAAGCAAAAACAGCCGTCTCATTTTATGAGAAAGCTGTAAGTTCTTTGTAAAGGGGGACAAAAAGGGGGACAAACCCAGAAATCAACATTTTAAGACAAAGCAAAAAGCCCACTGTTGTAGGCTTTCTGTAAGATATTTCTTAAAATTAAAGCATTTTGTTGTAGAATTCAACGACAAGTGCTTCGTTGATTTCTGGGTTGATTTCGTCGCGTTCTGGCAAGCGAGTCAATGAACCTTCCAATTTTTCAGCATCGAATGATACGAATGCTGGACGTCCAAGAGTAGCTTCTACTGCTTCAAGGATAGCTGGAACTTTCAATGATTTTTCACGAACTGAGATCACTTGACCTGGAGTTACGCGGTATGATGGGATATCAACGCGTTTTCCGTCAACAAGGATGTGACCGTGGTTTACGAATTGACGAGCTTGACGACGAGTAGTCGCAAGACCAAGACGGTAAACAACGTTATCCAAACGACGTTCCAAAAGAAGCATGAAATTGAAACCTAGGATTCCGCCTTTGATTTTTGTAGCTTGTACGAACAAGTTACGGAATTGTTTTTCACCTACACCGTAAGTGAAACGAAGTTTTTGTTTTTCAGCCAATTGCAAACCGTATTCTGACAATTTAGAACGGTTGTTTGGTCCGTGTTGTCCTGGTACGTAGTTACGACGTGCCAATTCTTTACCTGTACCTGTAAGTGAAAGGCCAAGGCGACGAGCTTGTTTCCAAGATGGTCCTGTATAACGTGACATGTGAATGTCCTCCTGATATAAATAATATTTCGGTGGAAATAGTCACTTAGAAAGCCCTGATTCGTGCAGATGCCCTTCGCCTAAACAGCCAAGGTTACTTATCATAAGACACCTGTTGACGAGCTTCATGCTTTCCTGCTGATATTTCGCACAAAATCCATTCTACCATGAATAGCTAGATTTGTAAAGGGGGTTTAAGCTTTATTTTCATTACCAGAGAGATTGAGAGCAAGGGTAAAGGTGCTTCCGAGGCCGTACTGGCTGGTAACTGTGATTTCCCCACCCAATTGATGGGCCAATTCACGCGCAATCGCAAGTCCTAAGCCATGACCACCTGTTTTCATGTTACGCGAAGTTTCTACACGATAAAGGCGTTTAAAAATATTTTCCAAATCCTCTGGTGCAATGCCCTGCCCCTCATCGGTCACACTGATTGAAAGCTGGTTATTTTCCAGCTTAGCCACCACTTCCAGCTTGGTTCCTGGAGCTGAGTATTTAAAAGCGTTATTGACCAGATTCACCAAGATACGAGACAGTTTGGCATAATCTCCCTCAATCCGGGCAGACTCTGGGATTACCTGCAAATGGACATCTCGCTCCTCCTGCTCAATCAAGAACTGAAATTCACTCATGCACTCAATCAAGAGCTGGTCCAGAAAAATGCTGTCTTTGCTGGTCGTTTCGACCTGATTTCTAGCTGTGTTTAGGGTCAAAAAATTCAACTCCTCAACCAGTTTATTGAGTCTTTCCGTCTGACGCCCAATGGTTGCTAGATAATGGTCCTGTTCTCCTTCCTTGATAACCCCATCCAAAATCCCTTCTACCGTCGCTTGGATCGAAGTGATGGGGGTCTTGATATCATGCGAAAGTTGAGCAATCATCAAGCCCTTTTCTCGTTCGCTTTCTTCCAAGGAATCAAAGGTGGCCTGCAAATCATGGGACATTTCATTGAAAGCTTGGCCTAATTGCTGAAATTCTACAGGGCCTTGAACCTCCAGATTTGAAGGAAAGTCCTTGTCCGCTACACGCTTGGCATGTTCCTTAAGTTTGCCCAATGAAGTAAAGACCGGCGATAGGAGAAAGAGACTGATCCCAGCACCGATAAAACTAGCCACGAGAGTCATACCCACTAGGAAATAAATTTCTCTTTCTTCAATTAGCATTCGCTGGATGGCCCAAAAAACCACGATAATCGTTAGGAGTGTTGAAATGACATACCCCACTAAAATATAACTTTTTAATTTCATTAACTACCTCGTGCTTTCTCAATTTTGTAGCCCAAGCCCCAGACGGTTTTGATGGTGGGTGTTTCTGAACTAGCATGTTTAGCCAACTCCTGTCGAAGAGCATGAATATGAACATTCAAGGTATTGGTGTCATCCACATAGTCTTCTTGCCAGACCTTTTCATAGAGGTCTGTCTTAGAGAAAACCCGCTCTGGATTGCTGGCTAAATGCCATAGAAGTTCGAAGGATTTGACGGTCAAATCAAGCGCCACATCTCCGACTTGGACCTCATGGCTACCGTGATTCATCCGTAAATCCCCGAGACTGACGACTTCTGTCTCACCTCCACGATGAAGGCGACGCAAGATATTGTGGACACGCAAAACCAGCTCACGAGGGCTAAAGGGCTTGGCAATAAAGTCATCTGCCCCTAAGCTCAGGCCGTAAATCTTATCCTGCTCGCTAGTCTTAGCCGTGATAAAGAGAAAAGGCTGATCTGGAGATTGATACTGAACCTCACTAATCAAATCATAACCATCCATCCGAGGCATCATGATATCTGTAATAATCAAATCAATCGGTTTTCGCTTGAAGATTTCCAAGGCCTCTACTCCATCATGAGCCACCAAAACCTGATAACCTGCCTGAACCAGATAGCGTTGATGAATATCTGTGATTTCTACCTCGTCGTCAACGAGTAAAATTGTCTTTCCCATCTGTCTCTCCTTTGAAAAAAACAGTGCTATACCACAATAGTATAACACTATTTTAATCGCTTTACGAACATTCTAATCGATATCTGAATTTTTCAAATCCTAGATAGAAAGTCTGTAGCTAGACTAGTCATTTTCCTCTTTTTTAGCTTTCAAACCGAGGCCACCTAATAGTCCTGCCAAGGCGAGTCCAAATAATCCTAGAGTAGCCATTGAGGTTTGAGCTTCACCAGTATATGGAAGCATGTCTTTTTGCTCTTTCATTTGATTATCCATCATTGGACTTGATACCTTGTTAGTAGATGCCATCTTGCCTTCATCAGACATTTTGCTTGAGGTTGCTGGAGCTTGATCTTGTTTCATGCTTGGTGTTGCCATTGACTGGCTAGCATTCATGGTTTTGTCTTGCTCTTTGTTAGGCATCATCTTATCCTGACTAGCAGCTGGCATTTTAGATTTCATCTCATCCTGATTGGCACTTGGCATTTGAGCGTTCATCTTAGACGCATCTTGATGACTATTCATCATTGGAGCCGGCATAGCTGAACCATTAGAAGATGGGACGAAACCTGATTGCATCGGAATCAGAGACTGATGTCCATGCAAGTTCACTGTCAAATCTTTTGTCGCTACGAGATTGCTCAAATCTGCCTTGCCATCTTTGGCACCGTATACCTTGATAGTTGCCTTGTAGCTTTGAGTGCCGTTTTGTTTCAAGAGGTCTAGAAGTTCTTTATCTGATTTGCCTTGAGTTCCTGCCAAGTCTACTTCGTAGAAGTAAAGGCCTTTGCCCAATTTTTCTACTGGTGGGAGAGCAGGATTTTTAGCTGAACCATTGTCTGACCATGGAGCCTTGTCGGATGCTTTCAAGATAAGGCGAGTTAACATACCGTCTCCGGCGAAGAATTCATATGGAATGACTTGGTTGACGCCGGCTGTGAATGGGCCTGGGAAGTTGGCTTTATCCAAGTATGTAGCTGGGACATCTACTGTGTCTTTAGTATTGTCAGCCACACCCTTTTGCACTTCAGCTGGAGTGGTTAAGCCGTTCAAGTTGACATCCAAATCTTTTGTCGCTACGAGGTTGCTCAAATCAGCCTTGCCATCTTTCGCACCGTACACTTTGATGGTAGCTTTATAGCTTTGAGTGCCGTTTTGTTTCAAGAGGTCAAGCAAATCTTTGTCTGATTTACCTTGGGTACCTGCCAAATCTACTTCATAAAAGTAAAGGCCTTTGCCTAATTTCTCTACTGGTGGAAGAGCAGGATTTTTAGCTGAACCGTTATCTGACCATGGAGCCTTGTCGGATGCTTTCAAGATAAGACGAGTTAACATACCGTCACCAGCGAAGAATTCATATGGAATGACTTGGTTGACACCGGCTGTGAATGGACCTGGGAAATTGGCTTTATCCAAGTAAGTGGCTGGGACGTCTACTGTGTCTTTAGTGTTGTCAGCCACACCTTTTTGGACTTCAGCTGGAGTGGTTGCTGGTTGAGCCTCACTTGCTTCACGGTCTTGTCCAGAAACTGTAGGCGCAGGATTTGTCGCAGGTTTAAGCGCATCTCCTGTTTCTTTCTTAGATTCTGGTTTTGCTTGTACTTCTTCTTTTGGCGCTACCACTTGGTCTTTATCAGCTATACTCACTTTTTCTGGAGAGCTTGTAGTATCCAAGCTTACTTTGGGTGCTGAGTCTGCCTG
Organism: Streptococcus mitis; assembly: GCA_963515455.1. Lineage (GTDB taxonomy): Bacteria > Bacillota > Bacilli > Lactobacillales > Streptococcaceae > Streptococcus > Streptococcus mitis_DN. Next base: position 103,984 of record CAUPXP010000001.1, read on the forward strand.
TTCTAAAGGAAGAGCTGTATCGACTGCTTCTTTGAGAAGTTCTGCTGGCAAGTCGCTCTTTTCACTTGCAGAATCTGCGTCTGGCACTACTTGAGCAGGGGTTGGATTGACTACATCGGCACGCACCGAACTTGGTTGACCAACTAGGACAAAGAAGCCACTAGCCACAACAACTGAGGCAACACCGACACTAAGACGGCGAATAGACCAACGAGTATATCTTTGATTTGGATTGAATTTCATAGGATTCTCCTTAGAGTTTTTCTTTATTTGATGACTCTAGTATAATCTCCTAAAATTAAGAAGGACTAAGAAAAAGTTAAAATTTTTCTTAAATCCCTCTTATAAAATACTTATATTAATTAAATCCATAAACAGATTTGGTGATTTGATAGACAACATTAGAAAGTTTGCGGGCTGGCAAGACTGAATGTTTGGTCAAACGACTGAGCATGGTCTTGCGAATGGCCTGAAAGACCTCTGGATTTTCCTGCTGAATATAGGTCCACAGCTCCCGTTTTTTGGCAAGATGCTCTGCTGTGCCTGCTCGATTGAGCAAGGCACTGGAAATAACCGTCGTGATTTCAATGTGATTCAGCAGATATTCTCGCATTTTAGGGTGGCTTACTTTAGATAAATCAAGCTGGTCTACTAAAAGACGATTAACCTTGAGTTGCTGGTCAATGCGCTTAATCATCACTTGCTCATTGACAGACTGGTCCTCACGCCCAATCAAATAACGATAGAAATCAACAGGCAGATAGTACATGGTCTTGACCTGCTGAAGGGGGGTAAAGACAAAGAGATTATCGACATAAAAAGTATGCTCAGGCAGTTGGAACTGGCTCGCTCGCAACAAATCTGTCCGGTAAATCAGCGAGTGCATCATGATATACTGGCCTTTGGAGAAATTTCCGACCTGGTCCCAGCCAAAAATCTGCTGGACAGGCAAGACTGACTCGTAACTCATACTCTTCTTACGAGACTGTCCTTCCTTTTCATATACAAAATTGGTCACAAAGGCGTCAACTTCCTGCCCTTCACTCTCTAGTTCCTGCAAGGTTTCAAGAATTTTTAAATAGGCACGAGGATCTACCCAGTCATCACTATCAACTACTTTAAAATAGCGCCCAGAAGCCTCTGCCAAGCCACGATTGACCGCACCGCCATGGCCTTTATTTTCCTGATAGATGGCTCTAACGATGTTAGGATACTTGCTAGCTAAACGCTCAGCGATTTCCTGAGTCTGGTCCTGAGACCCATCATTGATAATCAAAATCTCAACTTGCTCACCACCAATCACTAGCGACTCCACACAGTAATGAAGATAGGCTGCGGCATTATAGCTAGGGATGGCGATAGACAATAACTTCATAATCTACTCCTTTAGGGGACTGATTTTTTCTTACTCTCTTGTCACTTCTTTCTATTCTACCATAAAGTCCAGTTTTTGAAGGACTTTTACTAGAATACAAGGGTTGCTATCTCTATTTGCTATCTTGGACATCAAAAAAGAGGGTTTTCCCCTCCTTAAGAATTTAATTCTGCCAAGTCATCTAGATACTGGTTGTTAATGACCGCCAAGATATAGGCATCTGCTTTCAAGAGGTCATTAGGACCAAACTGGACATCTAGCGGTGAATTTTCTTGTTCACGAAATCCTAGGACATTGAGATTATATTTGCCACGTAAATCTAGCTGGCTCAGGCTTTGACCTGCCCAAACACTCGGAATTTTCATCTCCACGATAGACACATTTTTGTCCAGCTGAAAGACATCAACATTGTTATGAAAGAGAATGGTCTGCGCTAGAGACTGCCCCATTTCATACTCAGGTGAAATCACCGAGTCAGCACCAATTTTTTCTAGCACCTTCTTAGCTGTCTGGCTTTTGACCTTGGCAATAACCCTTGGTACCCCTAGACTCTTACAATGCATGACTGCAAGCACACTCGACTCTAGATTTTCCCCTGTTGCCACTACAACCGTATCACAGGTATCAATTCCTGCCGTTCTGAGGAGTTCCTCGTCTGTAATATCGCCCACAACTCCACGCGCCAAAACTGGCTCAAATTGATTGATATGCTCGGCGTGGTCGTCAATGGCAATGATATTCATATCTTGCTTGGCTAGGGCCGTCAGGACACTACTCCCGAAAATCCCCAAACCTAAAATTCCAATCGTACGATCTGACATCATTCTTCCTTTCTTATCCAATACTAATATCTGCTTTCATATACTGAATCAAATCTTTCTTATCAGGCTGGTAATCCGCTAGACTAACCAGCAAGGTCAAGGGACCGATACGGCCGATAAACATGAGCACCATGACAATGCTGAGGGCTAGCTTGCCCAATTCTGGTGTCAGATTTGCCGTTACCCCAACTGTCGCAAGGGCGGAAATGGTCTCAAACATGAGGTAGATAAATCGCGGTGTTCCTTCTGCTGTAATTCCCAACAACATCAAGCCCAACAAGAAGGTCATCAAAAAGATAATGAAGACACTAAAGGATTTTTGGACTGTACGAGCCTCAATGGTTCTCTGGGCAACATTGGCATGAGGCAAGCCCAGCAATTCACTACGCGCAAAGACCAATAAGACAAAGAAAGTCGTAATCTTGAGCCCCCCAGCCGTCCCTCCAGGCGCCCCTCCGAGAAACATCTGTAGGATATAGATAAACAAGGTCACAGGCCGAGCTTGGGTATAGTCAATAGAAGCAAAGCCGGCCGTTCTCATGCTGACGGTTTGGAAAAAGCTGACTAGCACTTTCTCTGGAACACTGAGATTACCAATCGTTCCTGGATTGTGCCACTCCGTAAAGAGTGTGGATACTGTCCCAAATAGCAAAATTCCTGCAGTCAAGAAGAGGACCAACTTGGTGTGGAAACGCAGACGGCGTTTTTTCTTCTTGTCAAACTGGGTTGCCAAGTCAAACCAGACCATAAAGCCGAGACCACCTGTGATAATCAAGCCAGAAATGACCAGATTAATCAAGGGATCCGTCTGAAAAGCCACTAAACTGCTACTGCCGAAATTATCAAAACCAGCATTACAAAAGGCTGAAATAGCTAAAAAGATAGAAGTAAAAATGCCTCGTCCCCAGCCGAACTCAGGAATAAAACGGAAACTTAGTAGAAAGGCACCCAAGCCCTCCACCAGAAAAGTCGTCAAAAAGATGGACCGCATAAAGGCCTTCAGCGACCGAGTTTCCCCGTAACTAAAACTCTCCTGAATGGTTTCACGACTGCGAAGACTAAGCTTTTGCTTCCCCTGAATATAAAAGACCCCGATAAAGGTCATGAGCCCCAAGCCACCAATCTGTATCAAGAGCATACAAATCAACTGACCCCAGACATTATAGGTAGTAGCCACTGGTTGCGTAAAAAGGCCAGTCACACAGACCATGGAAACCGTCGTAAAGAGATGGTCAAAATAAGTGGCCTGAGAACCACTTGCCTGAACAAAAGGCAAACTCAAAAGAAGAGAGCCTATAAAAATAACTCCAGCGAAACTTAAAAAGATGCGACGAGCTGGCGAAAGTCCGCCCAAGGCCCTTTCAAGTTTTTTCACAAATAATTTGAATAACATACATCCATTGTACCATAAAAAGTAGGAGAGTAGCTATATCTGAAAGGCTATCTCAAGGCAGAGTTCCAAGGCCTTCTCGAAAGCTTCTGAACCCCAGTCACGACTATCGTACTGGTCCAAGTCAGCTAGGGAATCTGCTGTGAACAACAATTCACCCCAGAGAACCCCACGCAATTGAGCTACTGCCGCAAGCGCAGAACACTCCATCTCCACAACAGTACAGCCTTCTTCCTTACGATAAGCTACCTTTTCAGCCGTTTCTCGGTAAAAACCGTCTGTCGTCCAGGTCATGACTTCTTCATAAGGAATCTCTCTGGCTTCCAAAACTTGCTCAATAGCAGCAATAGCCTCTGGCTGCATTTCCATATAACGAGAAGGTGCCACATAGTGATAACTAGCTCCTTCATCTCGCAGAGCGCGAACAGGGACTAGAAAGGCATTTTCTTCTATATCAGCCAGTACACCACAGGTTCCAGTGGAAATAATCTGCTCCACACCATATCCAATCAACCAATCCATAAACTGGGCTGCTGGAGCTGAACCAACAGGAGCCTGAGCCAGACAGATCTCCTCGCCTTTGTAGTTCACGACATAGACTGGATAGGTCTTGGTGGCAGAAAGGAATTCGCCGACACAGTCCGCCCCTACCTCCCTCGCATAGCGGTCAATCTCCTCACCTAAAAATGCATAGACACATTTCTTGGGCAAGTGCAAGTCCAGCCCTTCGTGATCAGGCATGATGACCGCCTGAGGATTGTCATCAAACTCTAAAATGGGAATCGCATGTTTCTGAATCATAACCCACCTCCTCTAATTTTGTACTATTGTATCAAAAATTGACGGAGTGTCAAGGAATTCTCTTTAGCAAGCCAGAAATCTCCTCTTCCATACACTTGAGAAATCGTTGCACCGCTGGAGAAGTCGGTTTCTGTTTTGGCAAAGCGATTGAGGACTTATGAAGAATACAAAATCCAACAACAAAAAAGACATGAATCTGAAAAAAAGACATGAATCTGAAATAAGCAGAACATGTCTTTTTTAGCTTGTTTGAAAGTCAAGTAAATAAATCTTAGCTCTTCTAGAACTCCCTTATTTCCACAAACCACCTAAAATCTGTTTTTCTAATAAGTCTAGGTCCTCTTCCTTTATTTCTCCGTTGTCGCTAACGATATAAAGTTGAGCGAAGTAAGCCAACAATGGACCAACACAAATACGAACCATTTGAGGAATCGTTAACTCTGGATTTACACGTGGATCTGCTAGCAATTCTTTATGAAGCACTCGAAGTTTATCTTGAATAGCATTCCAGATAAAAATCTGTTCATTTTTTAGTTTCTTATTTGAAAAACTCTCCTGCAGAATGATTTTCATCAAAGCACGATTTTTTTTGAGATAGCTCATACGATCGTGGACAAGATAACGAACCCTCTCTTCTGTCGTTTCAAAAGCTAAGAGTTCCTCAACAAAACTACCGAAAATGCCTGGGACTACAGGATGTAAAATAGCCGTCAGTAGATCATCCTTCGTCTTAAAATACTTAAACAAAGTTGCCTGGCTTAGTCCAGCACGCTCAGCTATGTGAAGAGTTGAGGTCCCATGGTAACTCCTAGTTGATATGAGATCCACTGCTGCCTGCATGATTTTTTTCTTTCCGTGAGGGTAATTCGCTTCTTCTAAGTAATCTTCAAACGATTCAAAAACAGTCTTATCCATCTAATCTTCACACCTTTTTAGCATTATTTATGTTGATTTCTAAACTTTACGATAACGACGCAATCCAACAATATTGAGAATTGTTAAAATGATCAAGAAAATCATTAAAACACCAAGATTTGGCAAAATATCACCAAGATTGTGTCCGTAAAGAATAATCTGGCTTATTGCATCACCAGAATAGGTTAATGGCAAAAATTTCCCCACAGTTGGAGCCCATGCTCCCATGGATGACAATGGAATAATCCCTGAGAAAAAGAGTTGAGGCATAATCACGAGAGGAATAAATTGCATCATTTGGAATTCTGATTTTGCTAGAGTAGACAAGAGAATTCCAAAAGCTAGTGCTACAAGAGCCAGTACCACATTAACTATTATAACATTTAAAATATTTCCTACAACTTCTACATCTAGTAGCCAAATTGCTGCTAAGACGACAACTGCCGTTTGAAAAATCGCAATAATACCGTAAGACAACATATAGCCATAGACAATTTCAGAACGTTTCACTGGGGTTGCTAACAAGCGATCCAAGGTTCCACTTGTGCGCTCTTTCAAAAGTGCCATACCAGAAATCAAAAAGACAAAGAAGAAGACCACAAAGCCAATTAAAATTGGAATCATACGTGCAAAGAATCCAGTATTTTTATCTCCATATTGGTAAGATTCTTTGATTTCAGGCGCCTTTGCATCTAATTTCAATTGTGGAAGAGCTTGTTTGATACGAGATAGTAACTGATCGGTGCCTTCACTGGCGATACTTGTTCGTAACACTTGTCGTATCATAGATGTCTTGGAGGCATCTGTATTTGCGTAGTCGACCTGATACTCACCGTCTTTATAAGAAATCACAGCATCGACTTTTTCATTTGCTAGCGCTTCTTTGGCCTGATCTAAGTCTTGATAAGTCTCGATGTCCACATGATCAAGCTCATCCATTTTCGTTATCAAACCAGTTGGTAGATCTTGTGTCGCTAACTTGACATTCACGGTTGTACTAGCTGAAAACATGAGGTTCATCAGCCACATAATAAATACCGGCGCTACAAACATCATAGCCAAGGTTCGTTTGTCACGAAGCAATTCTTTGATAACTTTTTTAGCAATAGCAATGGTTCTCATCTTACTCTCCTTCTGCTTTCAAAAATACTTCTTCAATACTTGAAACTTGATAACTTTCTTTTAAGTGTTGCGGTGTATCAAAAGCAATGATTTTTCCACCTAATAATAAGCCGACCTTATCCGTTAACTCTGCTTCATCCATAACATGGGTAGTAACTAATATCCCAACCCCATTGTCTCTAAGCGCGAATAATTCTTTCCAGATTTTCTTCCGAAGAGAAGGGTCGATTCCAACTGTCGGTTCGTCCAAAATCAAGAGCTGAGGATTCCCCAGAAGCGCGATGGCTAAAGACAAGCGTCGCTTCATTCCTCCAGAATAACCGGATACCGTTTTATTCAAATGCTCTGTCAGATCCACAACTTGAGCCACATGGGCAATTTCAGCTGTCAGATCTCTTTTGGATAGCCCTTTTAGCTGACCAAAAAATTCCAGATTTTCTTGACCTGACAAAGCCTCATATAAGGCATCTGACTGGGCCATATAACCAATATCTCCTAAAATATGACGATTGGGCATAGTATGATCCAATACCAAAGCAACCCCTCCGTCAGCTTTTTCCATCCCTAACATAGTCTTAATCATAGTCGATTTACCAGCACCAGACGGACCTATTAAGCCTATAATTTCTCCCGGCTGCAATTCAAAGCTGACATGATTCAAAACCATTTGACGACAAAAAGACTTATCCAAATCTTGTAAATGTAGCAATTTTTTCATATGCTTCCTCCTAGGTGAGTGTTTACTCACTTACTGAATATAGACCTATTATAGTGAGTGTTTACTCACTTGTCAAGAAAAAAGTTGAAATTCTTTAAAAAATAAAGCACCAGATTCGTATCTGATGTTTATAATGCACATGTCTTATTTCTAAAAATGTTTTTGAACTTCCTCTCTATACTCCGAAATGGTCTTTTCTGTCCACTTTTTAAAGGCCTATTTTCCCTCTACTTTTCTCGGCTAATCCAACCATCGTCATTGCTATCGCAACTCTAATGACCTTGGTAATGGGAATTCATTTTACTCATTTTTATATGAAACAGACTAAGAAATTTTCAAGACCTAATTGAAACCAAATTAGCCCTTGGAAGTCAAAAAATCCTCGAACTCTACGCTGACCGTCTAGCAGAATCATACCAAATGCGGCATGGCATTTCTAAGAATTCGGTTAAGGGACGTAACCTACAAGCTGCTTACGTGGATGGATTTACTTTGAGAGATTTCTTCGCCTTCAACCAAGGACTAAATAAAATGGGTGACCAAGCACTTCCTTTTAAAATTCACCCTGAACATTTTGTATTTGCTGGAGTTCACGGTGGACAGGAAGTGAGGAGTTGATTGGAGAGTACGGTCAACCAACTTATCAAAAAATCTTTATCAGTCTAGATACTGAAAAAACAGGCGTTCCGTATGCCGATACAAAAATTTCTATGGCAGGTGATACTGCTACTCTCATGTCCGATACAAGCCTTGATATCAAGATGTATGGTATGCATCAGTTCAAGATGAAAAAAGGTGGACTCCGCATCAAATTAGGCGTCTTTTCCCCAGAAGCAACCCCAAGCTAGATGGAGCTCGGTCACCAAGAACACCTAGCAGTTGAATTTTTCAATTCCCTCACAATCGCCTACCAAAACAAAACATTTAAGGGAAAACTACTCAATACCTTCTTAAAATTCAAGAAATTTAAGTAAACAAAAACGGATGACTGAACAATTTAGCCTTTGAAAGCTACGATTATAAAATCCCTCGTAACATATCAATTTATCACCCATATAAAAAGATAGCCATTCTAATTGAATGCTATCCTTTTTTGTTTATCCTTGTCCACCAGGGGCTGGACCTCCAGGACCTCCATTCAGACCTCCGCCTCCAGGCATAGAATTGACAATATCTATTTGTTTTTCGCCGTTGATGTAGATATCCCCACCTGTGTAAGTTGCTGTTCCATCAAAGTCAAAGCCTGATTGTCCTATCAATTTAATGGTTCCACCGGTAACCGTGATATTCCCGTTTGAGTCAATTGGATCTGTGTCCCCTTGACCGACTTCAACAGTTAGATTGCCACCTGTCATGGTAAAGTAAATATCACTTTGCTGGGCATTTTTATTAGCTGCATTCACACCATCATCTGTCGAGTAGACATTGATATCACCACCATTGATCGTAATGGATTTCCCTTCAATTCCTTCAGTCGCATTCTTGACTGTGTAAGTACCACTATCAATCACTAGATTTCCAGAAGCGTGAATGCTGTCCTCGCCTGCTGTGACTGTTATGGTATTGTTCGCCAAATACATATTTCCGACAGTCATATCGTCATCATTGTCAACTTTGACACCATCTTCCTTAGCATCGATAGTCATGGTCGCACCAGTGACATTAAGTTCATCATTGACATTAAAGGCATCGCCAACTGATGTGACGTTAAAGGTTCCACCTGTGATGTGGAGGGTGTCGTTAGCCTTGATAGCATTGCTTTTCTTGCCATCTACATTGAGAATCCCTGAGCCATTGATGGTCAAATCAACCTTAGAAAAGAGAGAGGCATTTGCCTTTTCATCACTGTTAGAGCTTGAGTCAGAGAGACTGTTGGTGGTTCCCTCTGCTAGAGTGAGGTAGACATGACCTGCGCTTGTAGCCGAAATAGCCGCATCTGTATTGGTCATGGTCACGCCTTTTAGGACAAGTTTCACATCATCAGACTTATCAGCTACGATTTTAATTTGCACTCCGTCAGACTGACCAGAGATGACATAGGTACCTGCTTTTGAGATGGTCACCGTTGAGCCAGAAACTGTCACACCGTCTCCAGAGACCTTCGCAGACGAGCCAGATAACTCAATCTTAGAAGCAGTGCTTTCATCATAAGAAGTGTCGTAGTCCTTTTCTGTAAAGTAAGAAGATTGACTGTTTTTAGCTGAAGTTGTGATAGCAGTGGTATCTGCCGCTGCAGTTGTACTTGACTTGGTCGTTGACTGCCCACAAGCTGTCATCAAGGTCAAAGCTGTTAAACTGGTTAAGATTAGAGTCCATTTTTTTGATTTCATACCTTTTCCTCGCCTTCCTTTAGCTTGACCTTAGTTTACAGGGGAAGTCTGAAAAAAATCTGAACTTTTTCTGAAAGTTTTCTTAAATTTAGTTTCAGTTAAGTTATCTTTAACAAAAGTTTTAGGAAAGTTCCCTAGACTAGTCACAAGCAAGTTCAACTTGCCCAGACACACCTATCTGCTAATAAGATAGAGTGCTGAAACAGTTTGATAAAGGAGACAGGATTTATGAAACCAATTGAAACAAGCTTTAAACGAATTGAAACCAAATATGTCGTTGCCAAGACTGACTTGACTAATTTAATAGAAGACTTAAAAACATACCTCGTCGAGGACGACTATCCAACATCAACCATTTCCAACATCTACTTTGATACAAAGAAATTTGATATGATTCAGGATGATAGCCAAGGTACTAAGCGCAAAGAAAAGATTCGGATACGAACCTATCTCAGTCAAGTCCAGCCCGATAGTCAGGTATTTTTAGAAATCAAATCCAAGGACAGGACTGGTGTCGGGCGAAAATATCGTCTCTTGTCGACTCCCCAGTCTATCACCCAGTTTATGACCAAGGGACAGCTAGATAGCAGTATCAAGGACCGAATGATGATTGAAAAAATTCAGCAACTCCAAGAGGAATATCAGCAAGCCATTATCCCTCGTATGTATATCTACTACGACCGCTTTTCTCTCAAGGAAAAGAAAGAAATTAGTGGATTTCCCTACAATAAAATTCGTGTCACCATTGACCAAAATCTAACCTATCGTGATGAGAATGTCAGTTTATTTTCAGGAAAGGACGGTTTCCCTCTACTAAACGAGGACATTGTCATCATGGAAATTAAAGCTCCAGGTAGAAAACCCCAATAGCTACAAGATATTCTCGACCAATATGGACTGGTAGAGCAGAAATTTTCAAAATACAGCTGCGCCTACCACAAGTCTCAAGGGCTGGACTATAGCCCACGACCAATCACAGAAAGTGTAGGTACTACTTATGTCTAATCTTTTTAATTCTATTTTCAACGATACAACCGCCACTGCCAATCCTATCCAGCTCTTTCTGACTCTCTTGGTCAGCCTGATTTTAGGTTTAGCACTGACCTGGGCCTACAAACAACGTACTCTCTATACACGGGAATTTGCTGTTAGTTTGACCCTACTCCCCTGCTTGATGACCTTAGTCATCTTTCTGGTAAATGGCAGCCTAGGAACCTCTATCGCCGTTGCAGGAACCTTTAGCCTCATTCGTTTCCGTTCAGCTACCAGTGGCTCACGGGAGCTAATTGCTATCTTTCTTGCCATGATTATCGGGCTGGCGGCAGGGACAGGCTACCTAGCCTTAGCTGTTCTCTTCACCGTCTTTATCTTAGCGGTATGGCTTCTTTTGGAAAAACAACAAAGCAAGAGTAACCACCAACGTCGCAGACTATTAACCATCACAATTGCCAACCAAGAAAAGCAACTCCAAACTATCCAATCTGGGCTGACACAATTCTGTACTGAGTTAGACCTCATCTCCATTGATACCAGCAATGATGGAGAACAAGTCACCACTGTCTACGAAGTGGATTTTAAGACTCAAACCGATGATTTTCAAGTCATCAATTATCTCACTAAAGAACAAGATACTTACCAGGTTTCCCTGACTAAGAATGCCAAGAAGAGAAAGAATTTGTAGATTAGAATCTCTAAAAGAAACTGGATAAACACTCAATGTGAGAAGAAAAATCATAAGCGCAATCTATGACAAAGGCATGATAGCAACGTTTTTAAACACTTACTATCATGCTTTTATTGTGGGAAAATTTATACTCTTCTAAAATCAGTCCACTATCCAAACTACAAAAGAGGTCAATGTCTGCCATCAACCTCTTTCTTATCGTTCATTTTTTTGCTAAGTAAGATGAATACTTTACCTATGGCCTGACATTTTCAGCCTAGTTTACCCATTCACCATTACCATTTACACGGTAACCATCTGGTGTTGTTGTGCTCACTGCCAAAGCTCCAGAACCGTAGGCATAGTACCAGTGTGGTCCAACTTTAAACCAACCTGTCTTCATGATACCTGCTTCGTCAAGGTAATACCAGGTACCATTTTCCTTGTACCAGCCTGTTTTCATAGCTCCTGAGCCATCAAAGTAGAACCATCTGCTACCATCTGTTCCCCAGCCTGTAAACATAGCGCCTGAGTTACTTAGATAATACACCGATCCGTCAACTTCTACAAATCCAGTCTGCATGACACCTAGGTCATTCAAGTAGTACCATTGACCACCTGTTTTCAACCAGCCTGTCTTCACATCACCAGACTCATAAAAATACCACTTGCCATTAGACTGCACCCAGCCAGACTGATCAGACGTAGATTTTCTGAAATCTTTCAGCGGTGTTTCTACAACTATGGCTTTACTTTTAACTGTTGAAAGGTTTGAGGCAGTCACTTCTGTGTACTGAACAGCAGAACCATATCCACCAGCCAATTCCTCCGAAGACGTCGTAGTTCCTAGAGCCAGAGCAACCGTTGCTGCCTTCTGAGGACTAGCTGCATTTTTAAAAGCAGCAAGACCCACATGGGTAAATTTAGGGTTAATCAAGTTCTCATAATAAGATGAAAATTCTTTTGATGTTTTATCTTTCTTTTTCGCCACATATTGCGCCTTTTCAGCATGCCAATTTTCAATGGCTTTTAGAAATCCTTCAGGATTCAAATCTAAAGCTTCTCCACTTAGGCTATTACCAGCTGGAAAGGCAGTCCAGTTGTTTTTGCTGGAAAGACGTTCAGCCTTCAGCGCAACGGATACCTCAGCAGCGCGTACAAAAGCCGTTTTCTCATGGTCAACTGACCATTTGACAGGGACATACTTATCTACCAAACCTTCGTCCGCTGCTTCTTTACGAATAGCATTAATGGCATCCAAAATAGATTGTTGATGAGGAGCCACAAACTCTCCTTTGATTCCAACCAAAACATTGCCACTAGAAGGTTTTAGCACCTCTGAGGTCAATACATTACCATCAGTAGATTGTGTTGCAACCAGTCTGTCATTCGCAAAAACATCATTTGTCAAAACTGCTCCTGCCAAGGTCAAAGCCAAGGCACTAGCAAATACAATTTTCTTCATTGTTTACTCCTTATATCTTTTGAATCGTATCTTGATAAATACTTTTTGACACTTAATTATATCATATTTTCCTATTCTTTGCCTGTTTCTACTAATGTTATAAGGTAAATACTATTCCCCAAAAAGTAGAAATTCCTATCCTTTTATTTCACAACAAGCTCATAACGTGTCTTACTTGTGAAGGTTTGATCGGCTTTGAGAATAACTTGATCTTTGAGGTCACTGTGGATGGCATCTGGTAAAGCTTGCGCTTCAAGGGCAATCCCATTGTGCTGTACCATTGGCCGACCTCCTATGATGACACTTTCATCCACAAAGTTTGCTGTGTATACTACAAAACAAGGAGCCTCTGTCTTGAAAAGCAAGAAGCGACCTGAATTTTGGTCATAAAGGAAACCAGCATTGCCATGACCTGCAGGAAGGGCAAATGGGTGATCCAAACCAGAAACCAGCTGGATTTGCTCATCTTCTTCTGCGAAGATATCCTTCAACAAGGCACCATTGTAGATGTGTTTGACCACATCACGATTAGCATCTGGAGTTTTGGCAGGAACACCGTCGGGAGCAATTGGGTAAATCCCCTCTGTGTTTAGTTGGAAGACATGGCGGTCAATTGTCTGCGTGAAATCACCAGACAAGTTGAAATAGCTGTGGTTGGTTGGATTGACCAGCGTATCCTGATCGGTCGTCACCTTGTAGCTGATTTCGTAAGCACCAGTTTCTTCCAAGTGGTAACTGATCCAAATCTTGAGATTGCCAGGAAATCCTCCTGTGCCATCTGTGCGCTCTGTGTAGAGGGTCAAGCCATGGTCGCTCACTTCAACTAGTTCAAACAAGCTCGAATCCCAACCAGTTGAGCCACTGTGGTTACAGTTGCTAGCATTGTTGACCTCAAGGTCATAGGTCTTGCCATTGAGCTCAAAGGTCGCACCTGCAATACGGCCTGCCACAGGACCTACACTAGCTCCATGCTTAGGACTATTGCCTACATAGCTATCAAAGTCATCAAAACCCAAGATAACATTGGCAAAATTTCCAGCCTTGTCAGGTGTGACATAGCGCAAGATGGTCGCACCATAAGTCATAACCTCAAGTTGGTAACCACCGTCCGTTTCAAAACGATAGGCCAAGACATCTTGTCCCTCAACATTTCCAAATACACGCTCTGTGTATGCTTTCATTCTGTTCTCCTTTTACTATTTCTCTCAAGCAAACAAACCATAGAAAGCGCCTTGACAATCTATGGTTTATCTGATAATTTACAAATCCTCTTGTCAAGAATTCATAAACATTTCCTTACTTTTGATATTCGTGGATGATAACACCTTGTACCACACGGTTAACTGTACCAGTAGGAGACGGTGTATCTGGTTTATTTTCTACCTTGAGCGAAGTCAATAGGGCAAAGAGTTGAGCATAAACGATGTAAGGGAAGACACGGTAAATATCATTCAAGACACCGCCACAACCAAGGGCCACTTCTTTGACATTTTCAAGACCAAAGGCTTGATCACTCAAAAGTACAACACGGCGAGCAATCTGATCACCTGCAACTTCACGAACCAAGTCCAAGTCGTACTTGCGAGTGTAGTCTGTCGTTGTACCAAAGACCAAAACAACGGTATCTTCGTTGATCAATGATTTTGGACCGTGACGGAAGCCGACTGGGCTTTCATACATGGTCGCCACTTGACCAGCTGTTAATTCCAAAATCTTGAGCTGAGCTTCATGAGCAAGTCCGAAGAAAGGACCAGCGCCCAGGTAGATAACACGGTTAAAGTCGAGGTCAACAAGCTCTTTGACATCTTCTGCATTGTCTAGAATTTTACGCGCAAGGCTAGACACAACTTTAAAACGTTCAGCTTTCACAGCAAATTCTGTAGGATCAAAGACCAAGAGAGCTGTTAGCATCATAGAGGTAAAGCTAGAAGTCATGGCAAATCCAGCATCATTGGAAGCAGCTGGTTGCAAGAGCAAGAGATTGCGGTCATCTCCATGAGCTTGAAGAGCCAATTTACCATCTGCTGCACAAGTAATCGTCACTTGGTAAAGCTCATCCACCAAGGCTTTAGCCAAATCAACCGTCGCCACACTTTCAGGTGAATTTCCACTACGAGCAAAAGATACAAGGACAGTTGCCACATCTTTTTTCAAATAGGTTTCTGGATTGGCAACGATATCTGTGGTCGCAATAGCATTGAAATTCCATTTTCGTTCGTCATAGACTTCCTTAAAGTAAGGCACCAAGGTATCTCCTACATAGGCAGAAGTCCCCGCACCTGTCAAGATAACCTTGATATAGTCATGTTTATCCGCAATCCCTTGCAGGAAGGCTGCAATTTCTTCACGTTTTGCTTGATAAGATTCAAAAGCTTCTTTCCATACATCAGGCTGTTGGTAAATTTCACGCGTAGTGATTTCTGCACCTAATTCGAGCAAGTCTTCTTTTGTATAATGTAGCATTGAGTTCCTCTTTTTCTATCAAATATGGGAATGGGAGTAAGCCCCATTCCCATGTATATTCTATATAAGATGCTCTAACGATTTTCCGTTGTCACATCTTATTCATCTTCATCATCATCGAAGCCCGCTAATAAATCATTGACTTTCACAATGCTTTCTGCAGCACGGCTCTTGTAGTCCGCATCTGCGCCTGTCAGGCTCGCATTGATAAATTCAATCACCATTGGAAGATTCATCCCTGCATAAAGTTCGATGTCACGACCTTCCATGATCAAACGACTGACCACGTTACAAGGTGTCCCACCGAGAAGATCCGCAAAGACTAGGAAATCATCCAAACCTTCAATAGCAGCTTCAAATTTTGCAGTAAATTCTTCTGGCCCATCTTCTGGAAGAAGAGCCACTGCATGAATGTTATCTTGTGGGCCCATAATCATTTCTGTACTGCCTTTAAGCTCCTCACAGAAGCGACCATGGCTGACCAAAATTAATGATTTTACCATAAAACTTATTTAGGTCCCATTCCAAATGCAAAGTGACCAAGGGCAGAAAGACCTACTGCAAGAGCGATAATGATACCGATAGCTTTAGTAGAAGTCATACCTTTCTTACCAAGCAACCAGAAGATAAAGGCAGTAAAGATTGCTGGAAGCAAACGTGGGAAGATTGAGTTCAAGATGTCTTGGAAGTCAATCATCTTTTCACCGATTGGCAACTTGTAAGAAATTTCAAAGTTGATCATTGTTGCTACAAGAGCACCCATCATGAAGACACCAAGTACAGATGCAGCGTCAATCAAAGCTGTCAAAGTACTTTGCATGTTATTGATAAGGTTAACCCCTTCTTTGTAAGCAAATTCCAACTGTTTCCAACGGAAGATGTCATAGGCAACTGCAACTGCGATCCAAAGGAAGATACCCCAAGGTTGGCCAGCGATAGCCATAGTTGCTGCGACTGACCCCATGATAGCAGGTACAAGCGAACCAAAGATTGTATCTCCAAGAGGAGCAAATGGTCCCATCAAACCTGTCTTGATACCGTTAACGGCATCTTTTGAACCTACACCATCTTTTTCTTCCATGGCAAGGTCAAAACCAGCGATAATGGTGTGGAAGAATGGTGAAGTATTGAAGAATTGAGTATGAACTTTCATCATTTCTTTCAATTCAGGGGTTCCATCACCATACATTTTACGCAATTGTGGCAAGATCATGTACAGGTAACCAGAAGCTTGCATACGTTCGTAGTTCCAACCTAATTGGAAAGTAAACAAGCTACGTTTGTTGATTTGATTAAAATCTTCTTTTGTAAGTTTGTAATTAGAATTCGTCATCTTCGATTTCCCCACTTTCTGATGGTGTAGAAGGTGCTGCCACAGCTACTTTTTGGCTATTTTTGAAGTGAAGCACTGCAAGGAAGATACCTACGATAGAAATACCAATCATAGACAATCCTTTGAAGTTGTTCACGAAACCAATTTTTTCAGCAACATCTTTCGGTAGAGTGCCTACGATACCAGCAACAGCGCCACCAAGACCTGTTACATATGAGTAAAGAACAGTCAACATAGCTGTCAAACCAAATCCCATAGCAAGGTAGTGAAGGTTACGTTTAACTGGAAGGTAACGAAGCAAGATTGCAAATCCAAGACCTGGAAGCATACGTCCTGCGAGTGTCAAACCATCTGCAACCCATTGGTATTTTGTAACGAAATCTACTACGTGTTGTACAAATTCACCACCAAAAGCAAGCGCAAAGAAGACTGGAAGGGCACGAGACAAAGCCCAAGGAATCGCACCAAGTAGGTAGTTGCGTTCAATACCTTTATAGTCAAAGCGTTCGATTGCAGCATCCACACGGTGAGCAAAGAAAGTAGTTGTCATACGTCCAAGAACGTCGAAGTATGTCAAGAGAGCTGCTACTGGCACAGCGATTGTTGTAATCGCAAGTGCTGTATCAATTCCTTGTGAAACAGAGAAGGCTGTCGCAAGAACCGCACCAGAAGTTGCGTCGATACGAGAAGCACCACCGAAGGTACCAACCCCAAGAACGAATAGTTGCAAGTTACCACCGATAAGCAAACCAGTAGTCACATCTCCCATGATTAAACCAGTAATGAAACCAGCAAATACAGGGGAACCTGCAGATGAAACGATCGTCAACTCATCACAGATTTGATAAGCTGAGTACAAAGTGAGAAGTAAAATTTGCCACCATTGTATCATAACAATGACCTCCTAAAAAATTTTTTCCTATTTTAATAAGCTCAAAAAGTCTGAAATTGGATCATTTGGAACCATTTGAGCAGTAAGTTTAACACCTTTTTCTGCCAGTTTGTGGAAATCTTCCACATCCTTGTCTACTACGTTGATAGAACGTGTGATGGAACGAGTTTCTGGTGTTTGAGACATATTCCCAACATTAAGGGTTTCAAGTGGTACACCTGCTTCAACCAAACCAAGGAAGCGGTCTGGTTTACGAGCCACGATAAAGAGACGTTGGCTATCGTATTTTCCAGCAAGAATATTGGCTGCCGCTTTTTCAATTGGCAAAATACTCAATTTTACACCTGGTGGTGTCGCAAGTTTCAAACCACTCTTTTCAACGTCGTTGTTGACAACTTCGTCATCTACAACCATAATACGTGAAACATTTAGTTTTCCAGCCCAAAGATTGGCTACTTGTCCGTGGATCAAACGTCCATCGATACGGCATCCTACAATTGTCATAAGTTTTCCCCCTTTATGTGTTTTAGTGTAGGTTTACGAGTTAAATGAATCTCTTCTTTATATTGGCCCTCTGTTTCAAAGATGATGATGCGGTTGGCACCTTCCTTGAGATAGCTATGAGGGATATAAAGCGAGAGGGTTGGGCCGACGTTCCAAAAACGTCCTAGATTCTGCCCATTGACAAAGGCAACTCCCTTACCAAACTCAGACAAGTCTAGGTAAGCATCTTTTGGCTCTTGGACTGTAAAGTCATAAGCGTAAAAGGCTGGTTGTCCTTCTGTCCATCCTTTTGAAAAATCAATTTTCTCAGGATTGTCTAGTGGGAGTGGATAGTGTTTCCAGTTTAGTAAGAAGTGCAAATCCTTACAAACCCCTGTCCGAATTCCCTTACGTTGCGTATCCGCTAAGAACTTATGCCCATAGTTGACACGCCCCATATTTTCTATCAATATGTCAATCCTAGATAACGCTTTCTTTTCGCCTTGATAGAAAATATCTTCCCCAATCTCTGTCTGATATTGGGTTTTAACCCACTGACCATCGACATAAAGCTGAGCCCTATCTCGACCGTCAATGATACGAAGTCTTTCTTCTTCTGCATCCCAGTTTGTTTCGGTTCGATAGAGTAGATAGCCATAGCTTTGTCCCAACTCCTCCATCTTTTTAGGATAGAGGCTTTCTACTGGACTTGACAAGCTATCCAGAGTTTCAAACAAGGAAACTTTTTCAACTAGTGGAATAGCATCCAACTCCATACTCTCTTTGTAGAGTGGTTCCAGCTGCGGATACTCTGGAAAATGTGTTGCCATCATCTTCTTGACTGCCAGATATTTGGCAGTTGGATTTCCTTCTTCATCCAGAAGGGCATCGTAATCATAAGATGTAACTTGTGGCAAATCCAAGGTTCCTCGAGCCGAGCAACCATTCATGAAGCCAAAGTTTGTACCACCGTGGAACATGTAAAGATTGATGGAGCCTTGTTCCAAAACCTCTCGAACTGCATCTGCCAATTCCTTAGGATCCCGTGTGATAATCGGTTCTTTCCAACGATTGAACCAGCCATCCCAGAACTCCATACACATGAGCGGCCATTTCTTGCCATGTTCATCAAAGAATTCCTGCATCTGTGAAAAGTTGTACGGAGCTTTAGAACCAAAGTTGCCTGTTACAAAGAGGTCATCTTCGATTAAGGTTCCAGCTTTCAGAGTAGCTCTCCATGGACCATCTGATGTAAAGAGAGGACAGGTTACGCCACGCTCTTCCATCAACTGTCGAATTGCTCTCAGATAAGCCTTATCTTCTCCATAAGAACCATACTCATTTTCAACCTGCATCATGAGGATATTGCCACCATTGTCCAACAGATGTGGAACCAATCGTGGAAAGAGCTGATCATAGTAGCGACCGACAGCCTCAATATAGGCTGGATCTGATGAACGAATCCTCATATCCTTGGTTAAGAGCCAGGCTGGTAAACCACCGAATTCCCACTCCGCACAGATAAAGGGAGAGGGCCGTACAATAGCGTAGAGACCCAAGTCTTGCGCTGTCTGTAGAAATCGCTCCAAATCCAGAGCTCCTTCAAAATGAAACTCACCCTCACGAGGCTCGTGTAAATTCCAAGCCACATAAGTCTCTACCGTATTAAAACCAAGAGCCTTCAAGTTATAGAGCGAATGATACCAATCCTCTGGAGGAACCCTAAAATAATGAATGGCGCCAGATAAAATCTTAAATGATTTTCCATCGAGATAAAAATCATCTCGTATCTCAAATCGTGTCATAAAACTACCTTCTGACTGCGAAAGTTTACGCTTTCATTTGTTGTTATAGTAATTATAAACCAATCTGTTTGAATTGTCAATAGAAATTGTCGGAATATTTACTGTAATTTTACTATTATACACACGTTCAATTAGTTTCAAACATTTTTAGACCCATTTCAAACGCTCTTTAAATTCGGAATAGAGAACCTAAAATAATTTTGTATAAAATACATTTATAAAATATGAGCAATGCTTATGTAGCTTAATTTTTCAAACTATTATTCTAATTTTTTATTCAAAAGACTACTATTTTTTTCGCTTTTATGGTAAAATTTTCTATGGAGAAGGAAAATAGAGGTAAAAATATGGCAATTCCCAAATATCAATACATAAAAGACGAATTAAAAAATAAAATCATCTCTGGGCAATTTAGCAGCGGAGATAAATTTTACACTGAAGCAGAGCTCATTTCAATGTACGACGTCAGTTCTATCACAGTTGTCCGCGCCTTAAACGACCTTGCCAAAGATGGCTATATTGTCCGCCAACAAGGAAAGGGTACATTCGTTTCACGCGCACGCAAACACAAACTCGTAGAGTTTTCAGATGTAGAAGTTTTTGAAACTAAAGATGATAAAGTGACCGTCCTTTCTATTGAACGCGGAAATAAATTAAACTACTTAGAAAAACTTGGACTACGCGGTGACCAGTTCTACTACAAGATTGAACGTATACGCGCAACGAATGGTGTCGTATACATCTACCACACATCTTACATTCCAGAACAATACATCAACGCAAATTATCCAAATCTTGAATATTATAGCTCTATCTATAACCGTTTCAAATTGGATTACCACATTCATATGAATGATGAACATTTTGAAGAAATCAATGAAATAACATTTCCAACTCCAGAACACGCGGCTTCGGTCCTCGGAGTCGATGAGCAATTCCCAACCGTTTTACAAACCAAGACTACTAAGTTAGAGTCCACTGGCCAAGTTCTCGCATACAGCGAAACTTATAAACGAGCGGATTACTACAAGATTAAATTCATCTCATGTGACCGTGATCACTAAGAAGAAAGCCTGAGCCTAATCGCTTGGGCTTTTTCTATGATTATTATATGACATAGTAGATTGAAATAGAATATAGACAAATCGATTAGGAAATTTAAATCAATTTCTAGTAATATTTTAGAAGTCACAGTATACTATTCTATATTCAACATATTATAAATATTGGTTATTTTTTTCAAAAGCACTTTAATAAAAAAGAAAAATCGAAGTTCTGCTACTCCAGTAAATAGAGTAATAGAACTTCGATTTTATTTTAATTATCCTAAACCAAGACGTTCAAAGATATCATCCACTCGTTTAGTGTAGTAAAGAGGGTTGAAAATCTCGTCGATTTCCTCTTGTGTGAGGCGTGATGTTACTTCTGGATCTGCTTCCAACAGTGGTTTAAAGTCTACTTGATTATCCCAAGAGTAGGCTGTTTTTGGTTGTACCAAGTCATAGGCTTGCTCACGGGTCATCCCTTTTTCAATCAAAGTCAACATAGCCCGTTGGCTGAAAATCAAGCCAAATGTCGAGTTCATGTTGCGAATCATGTTTTCTGGGAAGACTGTCAAGTTCTTAACGATGTTTCCGAAACGGTTGAGCATGTAGTCAATCAAAATAGTCGTATCTGGTGTGATGATACGCTCAGCTGATGAGTGAGAGATGTCACGTTCGTGCCAGAGAGCCACGTTTTCATAAGCTGTAATCATATGACCACGGATAACACGCGCAAGACCTGTCATATTTTCAGAACCGATTGGGTTGCGTTTGTGAGGCATTGCTGAAGATCCTTTTTGCCCTTTAGCAAAAAATTCTTCTACTTCTCGTTGTTCTGATTTTTGCAAACCACGAATCTCAGTCGCCATACGCTCGATTGAAGTCGCGATGCTAGCAAGAACTGCAAAGTACTCAGCGTGAAGGTCACGAGGAAGGACCTGTGTAGAGATTTCTTGGGCACGGATGCCCAATTTGTCGCAGACATATTGCTCCACAAATGGTGGGATGTTGGCGAAGTTTCCAACCGCACCAGAAATCTTACCAGCTTCCACACCAGCAGCCGCATGCTCGAAACGCTCGATATTGCGCTTCATTTCGCTATACCAAGTCGCCAATTTCAGACCAAAGGTTGTAGGCTCAGCGTGCACACCGTGGGTACGCCCCATCATGATGGTGAACTTGTGCTCCTTAGCCTTATCAGCGATGATGTTGGTGAAATTTTCAAGGTCACGACGGATGATGGCGTTGGCTTGCTTGTAAAGGTAACCATAGGCAGTATCTACCACGTCGGTAGAAGTCAATCCATAGTGAACCCACTTACGCTCTTCGCCAAGCGTTTCAGAAACCGCACGCGTGAAAGCCACCACGTCATGACGAGTCTCCTGCTCAATCTCCAAAATACGGTCGATGTCAAAGTCCGCCTTCTCGCGAATCAAAGCCACATCTTCCTTAGGGATTTCTCCCAACTCAGCCCATGCCTCGTCAGCCAAGATTTCCACCTCAAGCCAAGCACGGTATTTATTTTCTTCACTCCAAATGTTCGCCATCTCAGGGCGAGAATAACGGTTGATCATTGTTTCTCCTTACTCTTTATAAAAGTATTATAAGTATTTTTTATGTTAACTAACGCAAGGATATAGATTGTTTGATAATCTCTAAAATATAATCAAAATTACTATCATCTTTGATAACAACTTGATAATCTCCATTTCCCCAATGTCCTTTTGAAGAAACATCCGTAAAGACTTTTTTAGGATCCTCTATAGTACCTTTTTTTGCATTAATCGTTAGTTTCAGTTGTCGCTTTTGAATTTCAATATCCACAACATTGGAATTATTATTCTTAAAAGCAATATATTGTTTTTGGGGTTCTACAACAATATTAGGGACTTGCTCAAGTAATTTTCCTTTTAAAATTGTGTAGCATTCTATACTTTTATCACTCTTATTCTGTTTATGATCTTCCTCCGTATAAACCACTTTATCTTCAATTTTTTTGTGATTTATTTTCTTTGTGGTTTTACTTTGACTAAAACTTTTTTGGGCTTTTTTACCCTCTCTTACAGATTTATTATTTTTTTTCACAAGCTTCCCTGAAATTTTTCCACCTGAATCCTGAATACTCTCATTCAATTGATGTTTAAATTTTGCTTGTAAAAGTTTTTTAGCCTCTGTAGTTTCCTTATCCGTAACATAATTTTTCAGATTCTCCTCCAAAAAATCAATGCAATATAGAATACCTTTTTTCGGGAAACATCGATATAAATAGAGAATATAATAAGCCTTTTGATCATAATAATCATAACTCGTCTTAGAATATTCTGAACCTACTTTATCATATATCTTTATTTGTTCTATTATTGTTTCTAATAACTTTGGTTCCTCATTAAAAAGAATAGGGTAATAACTATCTGAAAATATTTGCGACTTACTATTTCCCGCAGATTCTGGTTTTCCTTCAAATGCAAATAAAATTTGACCAAGTTTTTCCATAGATATTGAATATACGTAATCCCTTTTCGTAGTCCTACCTCTACCTCGTTTACGTTGATAATGAATATTTTCTTGGTCCAATCTTTTCTCAATGACTCGCTGAATCCTGTCAACCGAGCGTAAATCCAACTCCTTAATTGGATTTTGACTATTTGTGTATTCTGATATCTTACTTGTCAACTCCTCATCTGTATTGGTCGCTAGTAGTCTAACTAACACACTAGAATTAACCAAATTTTTCAAAACTGTATCTATATCCTCTTTCGTATTGTTTTTATATAGATAAATTGATCTTAGTGTTTGCCCACCATTTACAACTTGATAGTTCTTTAATGTTAATCTGGTTGAGTTATTAAACTTAACTGCTTCTGCTGTTATTATCTCTGCTGTTATTGTTAAACCATTATTATACAAGAAAAAATTTTGAGACTCTTTAGATAACGTCTTAGCTATTTTCTTATTGATCTTGCTATTCGGTAAATAATCTCGAACATTATCAAATAAAATATCGAAATCTAATTCCATAGTCATTAAATCAGACCCTTCTTCAAGTCTAGGGGCTTTTCTCAGATCTTCATTTGTACTTGTGATTCTCAAAATATGAGTAAGGTCTAATTCAATAATATAAGATTTGGTTGAAGTGTATGCAATATTATGTTCTAATACTAACCTATTGTCCAACTCCAATACAGCCTCATTATCAGGACTGTGGATTTCCAGTTCCTTTTGAATATTAGCTAAATTATAATCTCTTATTTCCAACCATTCAAATTGTTTTGCAAAAGCCTGAATTCCTGGGTCGTCATTGTGAACTGTGGAATTATCATTTGTTACCATATATAAAACAATTCGATAATTATCTTCGTCATTCAAATTGTTTAGTTTTTCAATTTTATTTATCGTTTCCCTATATTGCTCAACGTTGTTTCTTGACTTTAATTTTTCAAACTCCTCTTTATGCATAAGATTATTAAGAAAAGTTTCAGCACTTCGAACTTCATCGTACTTAGGTTTATTGGAACTACGTTGAAATTTGCCTCTAAACTTAAAATTCAATAAATAAATAGTCTTCTCTGTTTCATCAACGTAGACTGCATCTATACCTAAATCTTTATTTGTAGTCCCTTTAACTTGATCAGAAAAGTCGTCATCTATAATATAAGAATTAACATCATAGCGTTGAGTCTCACCAAATAGAAGCTCAAATACCAAGTAGTAAAATCCTATACGAGCTTTCTGAATTGCGTTTAACTCAGAATTTTTTTTCACCTCATCTTCTCTGTAATATACCAATGATTCATTATATAGTATGTCATATCCATGACTATTTCCTAAATTTCCCATATTTATTACTTTCTTTTTCTACATACTTAATCTTACTATCTGCTTCACTACAAAACAAAGTCACATAATATTCATTTTTCAATTGTATTTTTTCCTATCCTATCATACATATAATGGGTACTAGCATTTTCCGTGACATAGGATCTACCTAATTCAATGTGTAAAGCAAATCAGTAGAACATATTTGTTTTGATAAATACAAGCGAATATCGTTCTCTTCCTAGTTTTTTCCTACTCAAACTCCTCTTTTCCAATAAACACAGATGGATAATGATTTAGTGTATTCAAATCCGTATCCAGCGGTAAATCATAGATAGCTAAATAGTTTTCAGGGTATTGTGCAGTTAGTTCTTTATATTTAGCTTGTACCTTATCTTGGTCAGCACTAGCATACAAGACTTCCACGACTGCTCCAGTCTTATCCTTTTCAACAAAAGCGTTAACGATAATTTGTATCATAGACTTGTCCTAAAAATCTATCCCTTTCCCAAACTCATCCACACTATCTAGAACATCACTAAACAAAGTCACGTGTCCCATCTTACGGTTGTGCTTTGCTTCTATTTTACCATACATGTGGAGGTGGGCGCTTGGATTTTCTGTGACATATTTTTCGGCAGCATCGACATGCTGACCGAGAACATTGAGCATGACAGCTGGAGCATGTAATTTTATTTCTGGCAACGGTGCTCCCAGAACACCCAAGATATGGGTGTCAAACTGCGAAAAGTCGCAAGCTTCGATCGAGTAGTGGCCAGAGTTATGTGGACGTGGGGCAATCTCATTGACAATGATGTCATCGGCCGTCGCAAACATTTCCACACAGAGGGTTCCAGACAACTTGAGCTGTTCTGCGATTCGTACTGCCATTGCTTTAGCCTTGTCAGCTAGACTTGCTGAAATGCGAGCAGGCACGATAGTCTTAGACAAGATGTTGTTGCGGTGGATATTTTCCTGAACTGGGAAAACCGTCACATCCTTACCATTTCCTGATACGATGACAGAAATTTCAAGGTCGAAGTTAACAAATTCTTCCAAAACGCAATCTGCTGAGTCAGCTAGCGCATAGGCTTCTGCCAAATCTGCTTCTGAGCGAATAACCTTTTGTCCATGCCCATCGTAGCCACCAGTCGTAGTCTTGAGGACATAGTTTTTAGACAGGTCAATCTCGGCCAAGTCTTGGCTAGAAGTCACAACCTTATAGGGTGCTACAGTGACTTGGGCCTTGTTTGAGAGAAAGTCCTTTTCAAAGATGCGATTTTGGGAAATACGGAGCAGGTCTGTCCCTTGTGGAAGTTGCCCATCCTTGACAACCGCATCCAATCCGTCGGCATCGACATTTTCAAATTCATAGGTGAGGACATCGCAACGCTCAGCCAACTGACGCAGAGCATCCACGTCATTATAAGGCGCCACGATGATTTCCGCTACGCGAGAGGCCGGGCAATCCGTAGCAGGATCCAGAGCAATAACCTTGTGCCCCATGTAAATAGCAGAAATAGCCATCATCTGCCCCAGCTGGCCACCACCGATAATTCCTATTGTTTTAGATGAGCTCATTGGTAGACTCCTCTGCAATTTTTCCTTGTTCTTCTGCAAAATCTGCCAAAGCTGTCGCGATAGCCTGATTCTCTACTGAAAGGAGACGGAGAGCGAAGAGGGCAGCGTTGGTCGCACCTGCTTCACCGATGGCCATAGTTGCGACAGGCACTCCACCTGGCATCTGTACGATAGAGTAGAGGGAGTCCACACCACTAAGGACACGCGATTTGACAGGTACCCCAATGACAGGAAGGGTTGTTTTCGCTGCTACCATACCTGGCAAGTGAGCTGCGCCTCCAGCACCTGCGATGATGACCTTAATACCACGGCTACGGGCTTCTTCTGCATGCTTGAACATAATGTCTGGTGTACGGTGGGCAGAGACAACCTTCTTTTCATAGGCTACACCAAAGCGGTCTAGGACTTCTGCTGTTTTTTGCATGGTTGCCCAGTCGGATTTTGAGCCCATGATAATGGAAATAATTGGTTTAGTCATAATTTTTCCTTTTTTCTTCTTTTTTGATAATGGTCTTAGGTGGTGGGGACGGAAGCAAACCTTCGGTTTCATTCCTAAACTTTGAGCCTAAGGTCTCAAAGTTTCCCTAGACCAGGACAGAAATTGTTCTGGTCTTTTCAACACGGCGACCATTATCGTATTTGGCGACTACGTCGCTTTTTCTTATATCTTTATCGAATAGCTTTGCTCCCGATATCGGTTCGGTAAAAGAGACCTTCTGTTTGTTGTTGGGCAAGCTCTTGGTAAATGGTATCTTGGGCTTCTTTGACGGTATCTGCGGTGGTGACGAGCATATAGACACGGCCACCATTTGACAGCAGTGCTCTGCTATTTTCCGAAAATTTAGCACCTGCATAGTAGGTGATGATGTCTCCTTCTGTCTTAGCTGGCAACTCAACTCCCTTTGCATAATCCAGCGGATAACCGTTGGATGCGACAACTACACCCAGAGTCACCCCCTTGTCCTTCCAAGTGATATTTGGCTCCTTGCCATCCAGAATATCCGTGATATTTTTGGCAAAATCAGAGGTTAATCGAGGCAGGATAATTTGCGTTTCTGGATCTCCAAAGCGAGCGTTGAACTCGATGACTTTAGGGCCATCAGCTGTTAAGATAAGCCCTGCGTATAGGACACCCAGATAAGGGCGACCTTCTTGAATCATGCCCTCAAGGACTGGCTTGACAATAGTCTCCACTGCCGTGTCAACCACGCTCTGTGACAAGTGTGGAACTGGCGCATAGGCACCCATACCCCCCGTGTTAGGCCCCTTATCGCCATCGTAGGCACGTTTGTGATCCTGAGCCGTTGGCATGATGTAGAACTTGTCCCCATTGGCAAAGGCAAAGAGTGAAAATTCCTCTCCTTCAAGGAATTCCTCAATAACCACACGCGCACCTGAGTCACCAAATTTATTGTCCAAAAGCATCTCGTGAGCGGCTTCGACCGCTTGCTCGACTGTCTCAGCAACGACGACACCCTTCCCAAGAGCCAAACCGTCTGCCTTGACTACGATAGGCGCACCCTTCTTTTCGATATAGGGCTTGGCTTCCTCAAAGTCTGAAAATGTGCCATAGGCTGCTGTCGGAACGCCGTACTTGACCATGATTTCCTTAGCAAAATCCTTGGACCACTCCAGCTCCGCAGCCAATCTTGTCGGACCAAAGGCTTTGAGACCAGCTGCATTGAACTCATCCACAATCCCAGCCGCAAGGGCGTCATCTGGACCAATGAAGGACCAAGCAATATCGTTGGCTTTTGCAAACTCAATCAATTTAGAATGTTCGGAAATAGAAATGTCCACCAATTCCAGACCATCCAGAGTCATCCCGTCATTCCCAGGAGCAACAAAAACCTTTTCTACCTCTTTTGACTCAAGCAACTTCTTAGCAATCGCATGTTCACGACCACCCGAACCGACAACTAACAGCTTCATCTCGTTACCTCTTTTGCGAATTATTTAATAACATTATACCACAAACGTTCGCTTTAATCTTGTTTCACTCCGCATTTTTACGCAAAAAAGGAAAGAAACTGTTCTCTTCCCTTTAATGTTCTTAATGTCTAAAATGTCTCACTCCTGTGAAGACCATGGTCAAGCCATACTTGTCAGCGGCTTCGATAGACTCTTGGTCACGGACGGATCCACCCGGCTGGATGATGGCCCTGATCCCTGCTTTGGCGATTTCTTCCACATTATCCGCAAATGGGAAGAAGGCATCCGAAGCAAGAACAGCGCCGTCAAGACGGTCTTTAGCTTGGTCAATGGCAATACGGACTGAAGCCACACGGTTAGTTTGACCTGGACCAACGCCAAGTGTCATGTGGTCATTGGTCACGATGATACCGTTTGATTTGACGTACTTGATAGCTTTCCAAGCAAACTCAAGAGCAGTCGCTTCTGTCTCAGTTGGCTGGCGTTTGGTCACCACTTGCCAGTCAGCTGGGCTTTCTTTGACCACGTCTTGGTTTTGTACCAGAAGTCCACCGACAACACCTGTGTATTCTGCTTCTACTTCGCTAGCCTCTTGAGCATCAAATGGCAAGGCAAGGATACGCAAGTTTTTCTTTTTATTAGTCAAAATAGCTAGCGCTTCATCCGTATAGCTTGGTGCGATGATGATTTCAAGGAAAACACCGTGCATCTTCTCGGCTGTCGCAGCATTCACTTCACGGTTAAGAACAACAATACCACCAAAGATAGAAACGGGATCAGACTCATAAGCGTAGTCCCAAGCAGTCTCAATGTTATCAGCCTGACCGATACCGCATGGATTCATGTGTTTGAGAGCCACAACGGTTGGAAGAACCATTAGGAGTTTATCATTTATAAACTAATGCGGATATTTTAGCTTTGGGATTCTAATATTTCATCCAATATAGTAAATACTGATGTCCCAACTTCATTAATGAGTTTATGATTGTCAAATTGATACAACTTTGAGTTTTCAATTCCTTTGTCTATATTTTCTATGAAATATTTAACATCATAATTTCGCTTCTTAAAAGATGTGCCTATTTCTTCCTTCAAACATTTATCCAAAATACGCTCCATCAAAGTTTTCTCCTGTTCCTTTTTATTTTCCAATATATCATCATTTGAAATATCTGAAATATCATAGATATGCATTAGTAAGAAGAATTCAAAGCAAGGATTAGTAATCCCTAAAATAAAATTGTTGTCTTCAGATAATTTTACTGTATCTTGATATTGCTCTTTACTAAAACTATTCATATCCCTATCAATTATGATACAGATTTTATCATAATTTGAATCATAAGTTGTAATTGTTGCCAACGCAAATAACTGATTTTGAATATTTTCTTCTTCAGATATTAAATTTGGATATTTTTGAATTAGTTTGGGAATTTTATTCGTAATATTCAGTAAAGTTTGGATATTACAACCATCAACAATTTGCTTGAAATAACTTTCAAAGTTAGATTTATCTTTGTCATCAATCTTAGTTGCTTGAAAAATAAATTCTCTTATATCATCTACCACTTGGAATTGATTCGATCTTCCTGTATGCTCTTTCCATCTATTTAAGACTTTAATTTGAATGTTTTTCTTTACTTTTTCAGATTTTGATAATTCCTCAAAATACCTTTGTTCAGTTTCGACACCTTCAGTAAATATAATAAATATCCTTCTTGGTTCACGAATTCCAGAATTTCCCCTTACTTGAAACGGTTGTTTGCTAGCTAACCTCATGCTCCCTGTACTTTTATATCCAGTCATATCTTTATCTCCCCTCTTCGACCAAGAAAGTAAATAAACTCTGTAATCTAGGTACTGCTCCATATCTACCATCTAAATATGCATTGGCAATATTCTTATCAAATCTCTCCTTAAATTCCTCAAGACTATACAAATATGTATTACCTTCTTCATTTTTTTCAACAAACCAAATCTCATCTCTTCGAAGAACACTGAAATCTAGCAACATATCCTCATGTGTCGTAACAATAAGTTGACTATTCCCTTTTTTTGTTCTAAATGATTTGATAAAATTATATGTTAAAAGTGGATGTAAACTTCTATCTATCTCATCAATAACAAATACTTTATCCTTATTATTAAACAATACAGAAAACAATTCTACAAGTCTTACCGTGCCATCCGATTCTTCAAACAAACTATATAATGTTCCATTCTTATGTTTAAACTTTAACTCTGAGAAGGAAATGCGACTATCTCTATCGACTGTTATAATGAAAATATGAGAAGATGTTTTAAGAATAGTTGATATTTCTCCTTTTTTATTCATTCGATGTGAGGCCGAACTAATTATTTGTTCTTGTAAACGACTTTGTAATTTTGCAGGAATTCCTTCTAAGTTCTCGACAGGTATTGGTACAAGATCAACTACTCCAGTGTCATTCATGTCCAAATAGGTTCCTAAATCCATTTTGTACTCTTCATCTTGTAAAGTGACACTGGGAATTGAACCTCTTGCTTCATCATCAGTCTTAAGAACCTCTAACGTCTCACTAAACCATTTATAAACGCTCTCAAATATTCGAAAATCTTCATTTATAGTTATAGCTTTTTTCCCGTCTTGCAATGCATTCAGAAACAACTGATTCTCATCCTGTATGTTATCCTCAATATAAATATATAATCTTTGTTTATCTTCATTACTTATATCAATAAAGTCATCGTTAATGCTAAATTCTTGTAATTCTCTATTTACAATATAAATAAGTGTTTCTTCATTGGTAATATCATAAAGCCATTCTTTTACAAACTTTCTTTCTGATAAAATTACCGAAAAACCATAACTATAACTCCTGTTTTCCACTACAATCTCAAATTCAAACCGACTTTCTTTTTCCTTATTATCAGGTTTATTTTTATTAAAACTACTTGTAAATACTAGTTTGTCTTGAAATCCATTCACGATTAAAAATCTAGCATACAAAAGCGCTTTTATAAAACTTGTTTTCCCAGAAGCATTTGCCCCATATATAGCAGATATTTTTAATAGTTTTTTATAAGCACTTAAATTAATAAGACTCTCTTGAAGTCCTTTTGTTCTACCTGGAACCATAGAGAATTCAACTAATTCATTAATTGAAAGAAAATTATCAAATCTAAAATTTATCAACATAATTATAACTCCTTGCGTGATTTTTTCACCTACTACTCTATATTATACCTTATTTTGCTAGAATCATGCAACCTTTTTTTAAATAATATGTGATTTTTTCACGAATTTTAAAAACATCCATTTATTGGATGCTTTCTTATCTTCTTAATGTCTAAAATGTCTCACGCCTGTGAAGACCATAGTCAAGCCGTATTTGTCAGCAGCTTCGATAGATTCTTGGTCACGGACAGAGCCACCAGGCTGGATGATGGCCTTGATACCTGCTTTGGCTATTTCTTCCACGTTGTCCGCAAATGGGAAGAAGGCATCCGAAGCAAGAACAGCGCCGTCAAGACGGTCTTTAGCTTGGTCAATGGCAATACGGACTGAAGCCACACGGTTAGTTTGACCTGGACCAACGCCAAGTGTCATGTGGTCATTGGTCACGATGATACCGTTTGATTTGACGTACTTGATAGCTTTCCAAGCAAACTCAAGAGCAGTCGCTTCTGTCTCAGTTGGCTGGCGTTTGGTCACCACTTGCCAGTCAGCTGGGCTTTCTTTGACCACGTCTTGGTTTTGTACCAGAAGTCCACCGACAACACCTGTGTATTCTGCTTCTACTTCGCTAGCCTCTTGAGCATCAAATGGCAAGGCAAGGATACGCAAGTTTTTCTTTTTATTAGTCAAAATAGCTAGCGCTTCATCCGTATAGCTTGGTGCGATGATGATTTCAAGGAAAACACCATGCATCTTCTCGGCTGTCGCAGCATCAACCTCACGGTTGAGAACGACAATCCCACCAAAGATAGAAACTGGATCAGACTCATAAGCGTAGTCCCAAGCAGTCTCGATGTCGTTAGCCTGACCGATTCCACATGGGTTCATGTGTTTGAGAGCCACAACGGTTGGACGGTCTTTGAAGTCACGGATGATACGGATAGCAGCATCCGCATCACGGATATTGTTGAATGACAATTCCTTACCGTTAAGCTGTTTGGCGGATGCAATCGAGTAATCCGTTGGCAAAGCTTTTTGGTAGAAATCCGCGTCTTGTTGAGGGTTCTCACCGTAACGCATAGCTTGTTTGAGGTCATAGGTCAAAGTGAGCTTTTCAGGTTTGCTTTCTCCGACTTGAGCTGTGAAATACTCTGCAATCAAGGCGTCATAAGCCGCTGTGTGACGGAAAACTTTGGCTGCCAAACGTTGACGCGTTTCGTAAGTCGTTTCACCATTGGCTGACAACTCGTCCAAAACCACTGTATAGTCAGCAGGGTCTACCACAACCGTCACGCTGGCATGATTCTTCGCTGCCGAGCGAAGCATAGATGGCCCACCGATATCGATGTTCTCAACCGCATCAGCGTACCTCACGTCTGGTTTGAGGATCGTTTCCTTGAAAGGATAAAGGTTGACCACTACAAGGTCGATAAGCTCAATTTGGTTCTCCTTGGCCGCTTCCAAGTGGCTATCCAAATCACGACGGGCGAGGAGCCCACCGTGGATATTTGGATGAAGGGTCTTAACACGGCCATCCATCATCTCTGGGAAGCCCGTCACATCATCGATCGCAATAGTCTCCACCCCAGCATTGTCAAGGGCAACCTTTGTCCCACCTGTCGAGATAATATCCCAACCAATTTTTTTGAGTTCTTGGGCAAATTCAACAATGCCCGCTTTATCTGAGACGCTGATTAAGGCGCGTTTAGTCATGTTAGTTATCTTCCTTTTCTAATATCATATACTTCACTTCGTATAAAATATCTGTTAAATACACTTCTTTTGAAGCCTTTCCAAATACAGGATATTTAATAATTTTTTTAATCCCACTATCTATAAGTTTGATTAAAATTACCATTATAGCTACAATAATAATTATATTTCCAAACGTTTCGCCAGAAATGTTTGTTTTATCTTCAACGAATAATCTATTTAAAGCCAGAGTAATAGTTGCTGTTACCAAAACTTTCCCAATAGTACCTATAGCTTTAACTATATTTTCATATTTTTGTAGCTGACTATTTCTTTTCTCGCTTAAATCATTAACCAACATATCAGCGACTTCTTTAGCATTATCTCCGTAAAGATATTTCAATCTATACTTGACTTTATCACATAATTTGGTAAATTTACTAGGCACCCCAACTGAAACTTCATCAAATTTTATAGTATAAAATAAAACTAATACTGTAAAAATTATGGTAAGAAAAATAAGAATATTCCTCAAACAAACAAATTTAGGGAAAAATTGGAATACAATTGCAGCTCCTATGATAAACAGTATCCATAAGATAAAGTATATCATCAACCTTTGTCTCTCTTTCCGTATTTCAGGATAAAATTGTTTTTCATATTCATTAAAGGATGCTTCAAATTCTTTTATATTTTTCAACAAATCATCAACTACTTTATTCATAAAATTCTCTTATTTATCCTTTCCACTCCCAAACTATCCAGAACCTCCGGATACAGCTTGTACTCCGCCTCATGAATGCGAGCTTCAAAGCTTTCAATGGTATCATCAGCCAGCCGTGGCACACGCACTTGTTTGATGACCTTTCCTGTATCCACACCTGAATCCACCCAGTGAATGGTAACACCACTCTCAGCAACGCCAGCATTCCAAGCATCTTCAATCCCATGAGCTCCTGGAAATTCTGGCAGGTAGGCTGGATGAATGTTGATAATTCGGCCCTCATAAGCTGCTAATAAAGTTGGCCCAACGATTTTCATGTAGCCTGCTAGACAAACCAAGTCAATCTGGTGTTCTTCCAAGAGTTCGACAAGGGCTGCTTCATAGTCTGACTTGTTCTCAAACTCCTTGAGTTCAAAAGCATAGGACCGAACGCCAAGCTTGTCTGCACGCTCCAGCACATAGGCATCTCGATGGTCTGAAAAGACAAACTCTACTGGAAATTGTTCCGCTATCACCTGAAAATTTGAGCCATTACCAGAGGCAAAAACCGCTATTTTTTTCATTTGATGATGACACTTTCGTTTTCTTTCTTGACGATACGACCAATTTCATAGACTGGTTCATCCAACAATTCCTTGACACGACTTACATTTTCAGGGCTAACTGCCAGCATAAGCCCCACACCCATATTGAAGATTTCAAACATTTCTTCATGCTTAATTTCACCGTATTTTTCAAGGGCTTTAAAGATTGGTAAAACTGGTACCTTGTCTTCCTCAATCTCAGCTGCTAGATCAGCTGCAAACATACGAGGGACATTCTCAATAAAGCCACCACCTGTAATATGGGCAATGCCGTTGACCAACTCTTCCTTGATGAGTGGCAAAACAGCCTTGACATAGATACGAGTCGGCTCAAGAAGAACTTCCTTGAGTTTCTTGCCTTCCAATTCTGGCAGGACTTCCTCACCTGTGTAATCCGCAAAGACACGACGGACGAGAGAGTAACCATTGGAATGAATCCCACTTGAAGCAAGTCCGAGAAGAACATCTCCTTCTGCCACCTTTGAACCGTCAATGATTTGAGATTTTTCAGCCACACCGACCGCAAAACCAGCCAAGTCATAGTCATCTTCGCCGTACATGCCAGGCATTTCAGCCGTTTCCCCACCGATGAGGGCTGCGCCTGCCTGCACACAACCTTCTGCCACACCAGCAACCACTTGTTCTAGCTTGGCTGGTTCATTCTTACCTGTCGCCACATAGTCGAGAAAATAAAGGGGCTCTGCACCTGCAGCGATGATATCATTGACACACATGGCCACACAGTCCTGACCAATGGTATCGTGCTTGTCGTACTTGATAGCCAGCATGAGCTTGGTTCCGACACCGTCAGTCCCTGAAATCAAGACAGGTTCTTTAACACCTGTTTTTGAAAGGTCAAACATACCACCAAAACCACCAAGAGCTCCCATGACACCTGCACGCTCCGTACGAGCCACGTGCTTTTTGATTCGTTCAACAACTTCATAACCCGCTTCAACATCCACACCAGATTGAGCGTACGCATTTTTATTTGCCATTTTATTTTTCCTTTTCTTTTTTTGGGAAAGATTGCGACGTATTTCTAGATAAACAATTATTTTATCTAATACTCAATGAAAATCAAAGAGCAAACTAGGAAGCTAGCCGCAGGCTGTACTTGAGTACGGCAAGGTGAAGCTGACGTGGTTTGAATTTGATTTTCGAAGAGTATAAAAATACTAGTCAGGTCTCTAGCTTTGCCCCCATAAGGCAAAGCGTCTACTGACAAATGCTTTAGCTTTTAGTCAGTAGTGAGACGTGAAGCATAAGCATTTTTTGTCATTTATTCCTTTTCTTTAATGGAGAATCTATTGTCTATTTGTAAAAACTGGTCTTTTCTTCCAAACTTCTACGATAGTCTTCTTCGTAATCATATAGAGGTGTTGGGTAATCACCATCAAAGTAAGCGACACAGAGACCACCATTTGGCGCATCCGTTTCAATACCAATTGAATCAATCAACCCCTCAACAGAAAGATAGGTCAGACTGTCCGCACCAATGATTTGACGCGTTTCTTCAACCGTATGATTGGCCGCAATCAGCTCCTGACGTGTCTGGATATCAATCCCGTAGAAACATGGATAAGCTAGCGCTGGACTACCAATAGCAACGTGAACCTCAGTTGCACCCGCTTCTTTCAAGAGTTGAACGATCCGACGAGAGGTTGTTCCACGTACAATAGAGTCATCAATCATAACCACACGCTTGCCTTTGACAACACCAGAAACAGCAGATAGTTTCATCCGCACCCCTTGCTCCCGCAATTCTTGAGTCGGTTGGATAAAGGTCCGTTGGGTGTATTGGTTCTTGATAAGTCCCATTTCGTTTGGCAAACCAGATTCTTCCGCAAAGCCCATAGCCGCGCTGAGGGAAGAATTGGGCACACCGACCACGATATCCGCCTCATGCTTGAATTCACGCGCCAATTGGGCACCCATACGTTTGCGAGCCGTATGGACATTGACACCGTGGATATTAGAATCAGGGCGGGCAAAATAGATATACTCCATAGAACAAATCGCGAGCTGAGTATCATCCGTATAGCTATCATACTGGATGCCCTTGTCATCAATGATCACAATCTCACCTGGCTTCAAATCACGAATCCATTCAGCACCAATGACCTCAAAAGCACAGGTTTCAGAGGAAACGACTACTGCTCCGTTGGCCATTTTCCCGATAGAAAGCGGACGGAAACCATTGGGGTCAAGAGCCGCAATCAACTTGTCCTCAAACAGCAAGATATAGGCAAAACCACCTTTAACTAGGCTGAGCGCCTCCTTGATTTTGCCCATCAGACTAGGATTGTGACTGCGACGAATGAGGTGAGCCAAAATTTCCGAGTCCGAAGTCGCGCTGAAAATCGCTCCTCTATCTTCCAATTCTTTCTTGAGAGAGGCTGCATTGGTCAGATTTCCATTATGAGCCAAGCCAAACTGCATATCGTGAAAACGGAAGAGGAAGGGCTGGATATTATCTACAGAAGCTTCGCCAGCAGTCGCGTAACGAACATGCCCAATCGCACCAGTTCCTGTCAATTTATCTAAGTTAGCAGGATTTCTGAAGACTTCTGATAGAAGACCCATATCGCGATGCCGCTTTAGTTTCCCTTGGTCATTGGAGAGGATTCCTGCCCCCTCCTGACCACGGTGCTGAAGACTATGGAGACCAAAATAGGTCAATTTAGCAGCATCTGGATGCCCCCAAATACCGAAAACACCACATTCTTCATTAAGAGATTTTACTTCGTATGTCATTTTATATACCTAATTTTTATTTGTGTAGCACCAAGAGCTAAATCTACATGACTTTTACATTACTGATACTATCTATTAGAAAATCTGTAAGTCTTATTTTCCAGTGAAATATTTAACCGCTGACTCGAACAGGTGCTGGTCTTTATTTCCTGGGATATTTTGGAAAAGACCGTCTTCATAACGTTCTGAGTGTCCCATCTTACCGATGATTTGACCGTTCTTGCTGGTAATTCCTTCGATGGCATGGACAGAACCATTCGGATTGTACTTAGAGTCCATACTTGGTTTGCCATTAAAGTCAACATATTGGCTGAAAATTTGTCCATTGTCACGGAGTTCCGCAAATTCCTCAGCTGTCACGACAAACTTCCCTTCACCGTGTGAAACAGGAATGGCGTGGATATCGCCCACTTGCACACCAGTCAACCATGGTGAGTTGGTATTGGCAATCCGAGTTTCCACCATCTTGGCCACGTGTTGGTTGGCATCATTGTAGAAGAGGGTTGGGCTCGTACTGCTGGCATCCTCGAAGTTTCCGTATGGTAGGAGACCCGATTTGACTAAGGCTTGGAATCCATTACAAATACCGATAATCAAGCCACCACGGGCGATAAAGCTATCAATAGCCACACGGACTTTTTCATTGAGCAGGATGTTGACGATAAACTTAGCTGATCCATCCGGCTCATCCGCAGCTGAGAAACCACCTGCAAAGAAGAGGATGTTAGCCTTGCCAATGTTGTCAACCATGGTTTCAACTGACTTGACAATAGCCTCTTCATTCAAGGTCACAAATGGCACCAAGTTGACCTCTGCACCTTCTTTTTCGAAGGCCTTGGCTGAGTCATATTCTGAGTTGGTTCCTGGGAAGACTGGGATATAGACCACAGGTTTTTCAACCTTTTCTTTGGTTTTAATCACAACATCTGATGCCACAGCTGGTACTTCAGCCAGTTCTTTGGCTTGGGCAAATTCTGTTGGGTAAACTTCTTCCAGTTTTCCTTGGAAGGCACTGTCAAGTTTCTGTCCATCTAGCTTCACACCGTTGACAAGGAGTGTAAAGTCTGCTTTTGTTTGTCCAATCTTCTCTACTCCAGCAATTTCTTCAGGCGATGTGAAGATAAAGCCGCCTAATTGAGCTGTCAAAGCCTTTTCAAGTTCAGGCAAGATTACCTCTGCACCGATATGATTTCCAAAGGTAGCAAGGGCCAAACTTTCAACCACACCGCCATATTTAACAGCTGATGCGGATGTCACTTTGTAAGCCTTTTGAAGGGCTTCAAACTGAGCAAAGTTTTTCTTAATCAAGTCAAAATCAATTTCTGCAGAGAGGGCTTGACCTGGGATGTAGTAGATATTTTCACCAGCAGTTTTGAACTCTGGAGAAAGGACCTTACGGCTATCTGCGGTCGTCACCCCAAAGGCTACCAAAGTTGGTGGCACCGTCAATTCTTCAAAGGTACCAGACATAGAGTCCTTACCACCGATAGATGGCAAACCAAGCTGAATTTGTGCCTCGATAGAGCCTAGGAGAGCTGCTACTGGCTGACCAAAACGCTCAGCTTGCTTATCCATGCGCTCGAAATACTCTTGGTAAGAGAAACGAGCCTTAGACCAGTTTGCACCAGCAGCAATCAATCGAGCAGTTGCTTCGATCACCGCATAGGCAGCACCGTGGTATGGAGACCATTCAGCTACATATGGGTTGAAACCTTGAGCCATGACTGACGCAGTATGAGTCACACCGTGTTGAACTGGTAATTTCTGCACAGAAGCCTCAGTTGGAGTGAGTTGATAGCGACCGCCAAGTGGGTGATTGACCGTTGAGCGACCAACCGAACAGTCAAAAATGGTTTGCAAGCCTTTTTGACTCGCATGATTCAAATCAGACAGAACCGCAAGGGTATCTGCTTCAAGTGTGTCAGCGCTTGTTGTACGCTCTTCTGGAAGTTTGACATCCTTGTCCACAACCTTAGCATCGACGACCACACGCACACCATTGGTGTCAAGGAAACGACGCTCCAAGTCCACGATTGTCTCACCATTCCAGTGCATGACAAGATTTGGTTTTTCAGTCACTGTTGCCACCACAACAGCGTCAATATTCTCTTTGTTACATTCTTCAACAAAGGCATCTACGTCTTCAGGACGCACCACAACTGCCATACGTTCTTGTGATTCAGAGATGGCAATTTCGGTACCATTCAAGCCCTGGTATTTAAGAGGCACCTTGTTGAGGTCGATTTCAAGACCGTCTGCTAATTCACCGATAGCCACACAGACTCCACCAGCACCAAAGTCATTAGATTTCTTGATAAGACGAGTGACATTGCCATTACGGAACAGACGTTGAATCTTGCGTTCTTCGATGGCATTCCCTTTTTGAACTTCAGCTCCAGCAGTTTCCACGGACTCAACTGTTTGAACCTTAGAAGAACCTGTCGCACCACCGACACCATCACGTCCAGTCTTACCTCCAAGGAGGATAATGACATCACCCGCTTCCGGTTTTTCACGGACAACATTGCCCTTAGGAGTCGCTCCGACAACAGCACCAAGCTCCATGCGTTTAGCTACAAAGCCTGGGTGGAAATACTCACGAACGTAGGTCGTCGCAAGCCCAATTTGGTTCCCGTAAGAAGAATAACCATGAGCCGCTGTCTTAGAAATGACTTGTTGTGGTAATTTACCAGCACGAGTTCCCGAAATCGGTGCTGTAATATCACCAGCACCTGAGATACGCATAGCTTGATAAACGTAGGAACGACCTGACAACGGGTCACGAATGGCACCACCGATACAGGTAGCAGCCCCACCAAATGGCTCAATTTCCGTTGGGTGGTTATGAGTTTCATTCTTGAACATTAGGAGCCATGGTTCTTTCACACCATCAACGTCCACTTCGATTTCAACTGAGCAAGCATTGATTTCGTCAGACACTTCCATGTCATCCAAACGTCCATTAGCACGCTCATAACGACCAAAAATAGTGGCCATGTCCATCAAGGTTTGCGGTTTTTCAGAGCGCCCCAACTCATCACGCATAGCGATATATTTGTTATAGGTTGACTGCAATTGTTTTTGGAATTTCGATGCGGAGAAATCAATGTTTTTCAACTCTGTCTCAAAAGTCGTGTGACGGCAGTGATCAGACCAGTAAGTATCCAAAACCTTGAGTTCCGTCTCAGTTGGTACGCGCCCGATTGACTTGAAGTAGTCTTGGATAAAGAGCAAATCATCCACTTCCATAGCCATCCCTTGCTCAGCCTTGTAGCGGGCAAAGTCTTCTGCTGTATAGCTTTCAAAGAAAGTCAATTTAGGAATGGTCTTGTCTGACTCTGAAAATTCCTGCTTAGCAATCCCTGTCGTGATGTCCTTGAAACGAGAATCAACTGGATTGAGCAGATAGTTCTTGACCGCTTCCAACTCAGTCACATCAATATCTTTATTGACTAAGTAAAGTTGAGCGGTATTGACTGTTACATCACTCGAGCTACCTAGCAAGAGCAAAGCTTCCTGTGAAGATGCTGCACGCTGGTCAAACTGCCCTGGTAGGCTTTCAATGGCAAAGAAAGCATAGTTGGCAAGAGCCGCCTGCACAGCCGCTTCGTCCAAAACATGGTCTGTCACCTGCTCAGAGAAAATGTGTTTCTCTGCAGGCGCAAACAAATCCTCTGCCAAATCAAATACATCATACACTTGCACAATACGAATACTTTTCAGGGTTGAAAGCCCCAAGTTATGCTGGAGTTCTCTCACCAAACTCTCTGACTTAACCTGAAAATCAGCCTTTTTTTCAACAAAAATACGTTTATCCATCAATCCTTATTCCTTTATTTCAGCTCTTGCAATGTTCCCAAACAGCCTTGAGGTTGTTATTTCAATTTCTGCAACTTTTCCCAAACAATCTCGTAAACGTCGGTTAGTTCTCCCAATCCTCTACGGAGTGAAAAGGTCTGGGGGACCTTTTCAGCCTGAGTCCTTTTAGTTGAGAGACGAAGGTTTTCCGTTGCAAACAGATTATTTCAAACCTTGCAACTTTTCCC
Organism: Streptococcus mitis; assembly: GCA_963515455.1. Taxonomy (GTDB): domain Bacteria; phylum Bacillota; class Bacilli; order Lactobacillales; family Streptococcaceae; genus Streptococcus; species Streptococcus mitis_DN. Next base: position 144,892 of record CAUPXP010000001.1, read on the forward strand.
AAACAATCTCATAAACATCGGTTAATTCACCTAGTCCTCTACGGAAAACATCCTTATCCATGTGGTTGCCATCCGCATCCCACAAGCGGCAGTTATCTGGTGAAAATTCATCTGCTAAGATAATCTTGCCATCCTTGTCAAAACCGAACTCTAGCTTAAAGTCAATCAACTTAAGCCCAATCTCAGCAAACCAGCCTTTCAAAAGTTCATTGATACGACGGGTTTCTTCCTTCAAGTAGGCAATCTGCTGGTCATCCGCAATCTGTAGGAATTTCACATGCTCGTCATTGATAAATGGATCATCCAAATCATCATTTTTGTAGTAAAATTCGACAATCGGAGTCTCCAAGGCGATTCCCTCATCCACACCAAAACGTTTTGAAAAGGAACCAGCCGTGTAATTGCGAAGCACGACTTCCAGAGGAATAATCTCAACCTTTTTATTGAGTTGTTCCGTGTCTGAAAGTTTCTCCACAAAGTGAGTCGCCACACCAGCCGCATTTAACTTCTCAAAAATAAAAGATGAAATCTGATTATTCAACACTCCCTTACCTGCAATCTGCTCCTTCTTAACACCATTGAAAGCAGTCGCCTGGTCCTTGTAAGTTGAAATAATAAGATTTTCATCTTCAGTTGTATAGATATCTTTAGCTTTTCCCGAATAGATCAATTGTTTTGACATTTTAAAGTTCGCCTTTCGTATTACTTGAGCACATTCTACCATAAAAAACCAAAAAATACAAGAATTTAAACGAATAAATAGCAGATGTATTTCAAAAATCATAAAGAAAAAACTGCAAGAAGAATCTTTCTCACAGTTTTAAAATCATTTAACTCTAACAACACGAACATTACTCTTTGTTCAAAAATTGATCTAAATAATAACGTAGGTAACTTTTCTTGCCCGTAATCATCTGCAGGCGACCTTCCACCCCGTACCGAAGTTTTTCAGCCTGCTCCGAAGTTAGATTAGTCTCCGCCTCAATTTTAAAGAAATTCCCTTTCTCAGTCTTAGTAGCTGTCGCATCTATGCTGGTAATCGTAGAATCTAGGAAAATTTGATTCTTGGCATCATGAGTCGTCGTATAGCGAACAGAATCACCGACCTTGATCCTTGCTACATCTTTTGAACTGAGATAAGCTGTGAGTTTGGCTTTCCCTTCTTTTTCCAAAGACGGATAGAGTTGGGCTAGTAGGGCACCTTCTGCAACCATGGTAGAATCACTGGTCTCAGGATTAAGATGAAGCACCCCATCCTCACTCGCCGTAATTTTCCCCTTGTCTAAAAGATTTCCCTGTACCTTCTTGCCTGACTCTGCCTCCAAGATTTTCTGGTCTAGAAGGGTCAATTCCTGACCAACCTTTGCCAAGTGTTGGGATTTGAGAGACTCCAATTGACTGCTTAAGCCTGACGCATAGGCTTGCTGGGTACCTGAACCTGCATACTGGACACGGTAAGTAGCGAGGCTAGATTCTAACTGAGAAAGCTGTGCTTCAACTTGCGCAACTGCTTGTGCCTTAGCTTGCGGATTTTCCTCACCCTGAGACTTATAGAACTGGTAGAGAGAGTAGGCTAGATTCTGACTGGCCAAGGAAGCACCTGTTTCAATAGCTGACTTAGCTGTCTGGTAATCACGAATTTTAGCCTCTGTTTGGCTGATGAGGTTGCCGATTTCAGCTTGGGTTTGGCTAGCTGCTGCATTCTGGGACGCAATGGTTTCATTTTGTTGCGATGTACTAGCCCTAAGACTGCCTGTTTGACTGAGGTAGTCGCGAAAGGTGGCTTGGTAGCCAAACTTATCCTCCTCTGGAAAGTAATCCGTCCCTTCTTGCAGGCTCTTTTGCAAATACTCCAATTGCTTTTTTTGATCCTTAAGCATGTCCAACTGACTGGCATAAGACTCCGCTTGGACACCCTCTGCCCCTTCTTGATATTGAACTAACAGTTCTCCCTTCTTAACCAGCTTATTTTCTTCCAAATGATTGACAAGAATACGATTGTTGCTAGTTGACTGGATATGTGCAAGGATACGACTAGGCTCGATAGTAGCTCTAGTAGACACACTCATCTCCTTCTCTGCAAATGTTGCAAAGCCAAGCAAAAACACGAGCAGAAGCGACATGGGCACAATCACCCGACTGGAAAAATTATGGTAACGACGATTATAAAACTCCGCACTTTCTAAAAATTCTGGTTTCATCCTCTCCTCTTTCTAGCTATTGACCAAATGGGCATAAAAGCCACCCTGTGCAAGCAAATCAGCATGCTTTCCTTCTTCAACAATCTTGCCCTGATCCAAGACAACAACCTTCTCTGTCCGCTCAGCAATGGTCAAGCGGTGGGCAATGAAAATCAAGGTCTTATCTAAAGCCATGAGATTATCTACAATTCGCTTCTCTGTCAAAATATCCAAACTGCTGGTCGCCTCATCCAAAATCAAGACCGGCGCATCTGTCAAGAGAGCACGCGCAAGAGCAATTCTCTGACGTTGACCACCTGAAATTCCTGCCCCATCCGAAGTCAATTCTGTCTGGTAATTCAGTGGCATCCGCTCAATGTCCTCTCGAATCTCTGCCAATTCGACCGCCCGTAAGATATCCTCCTGAGTCGTCCCTTCCTTGGCTCCCAAAAGAAGATTCTCCAAAATCGTTCCGTTAAAGACATAGGGCTGTTGAGGCAGATAGTTGATATACTGGCGCAGGGCTTTTTTATCAATCTGATTGAGATTGACACCACCCAGACTAATCTCCCCTTGACTTGGGTCGTAAAAATTAACCATCATCTTAGCCAAGGTCGTCTTACCTGACCCTGAAATTCCCACAAAAGCCACTTTAGAACCTTGGGGAATGGTCAAATTGATGTCTGACAAGACATCTCGACCATAGCCATACTTGTAGTAAACCTGCTTGAAGGTCATATCTCCCTTCATCAAGCTCAGATCCTCAACTGTTTTCTTCTCCTCAAACTCAGAAGCTACCAGATAAACCTCATTTAGACGGTTATTGGCAACCTGCGCTGTCTGAAGCTTAGTTTGCAGGTTGATGATATTCTCCAAAGGATTGGTAAAGTAAACCAGCAAGGTATTATAGGTAATCAACTGCCCCAAACTCATCTTGCCATCCATGACCAGAACAGCCCCCATCCAGAGAATGCCTACATTGAGCAAGAGATGGGCAACCTTTTTCAGAGCCTTTTGCTGACTCTCTGCCCGACTATAGGTAAAGGATTTTTTCAGATAATCCACAAATTCTTTGTCAATCTTTTGATAACGCTGACTTTCACTGGTCAAAGACTTGATAGTCTCAATACCGTTGATGTCCTCAATGATAGAGGAAGACAGAACCGCATTGGCTTCCATGGTATCCCGATTCATCTTTTCAAACGGCTTCATAAAGGCAAAGATAATCACTGTATAGATAGGAAGTGCCAATAAGGTCATGAAAAAGAGATTGGTATTTTGTGAAAATAAAACAAGGGAAATAATGACAACCGTTGACACATCTAGGAAAATCGAAAGGATGGTCGAAGCCAGCGCATCAATGATACTGTTAGCATCCGTGAAACGAGACACGATTTCCCCTGTCCTGCGTGTCGCAAAGAAGGACATAGGCAGGTGAAAAACATGCTTGATATAGGACAAAATCACATCAATCGATAAGCGTTGCCCCAAAACAAGCAAGAGATACTCCTGAGCATAAGACAAGATCTGCTGAAGGATGTAGACAATGACCAGCCCAATAGAAATAATCCCCAGCGTCGAACGCATCTGATCTGGCACATAGGTATCAATGATAGACTGCAGATAATAAGAACCCACAATATTAATCAAGGTGACCAAGAGTGTTGCCAAAACGATATTAGCAATCAAGCCACGCTGCTTCACTAATATAGGGATAAAAGATAGCAGACCATTCTTTTGATCCTTATGAGGCTTGTAGTCTGGACTAGGTGCCATAAACAGAGTCACTCCTGTCCATTCTTCCGCAAAACGCTCACGTGGCAGTTTGGTCAATTTCACCCCAGGATCTGGATCGGCAATATGAATGCTATCCTTATCCTGCCCAGTCACCACATAGTAGTGGAGCAATTTCCCTTCCTTAAACACATGGGCAACAAAAGGAAAGGTCAAATCTGGCAAGTCAAAGAGCGTCATATCCGCCTTGATAGCTCGCGTCTCAAAACCAATCTCCTCTGCCACCTTGACCAAGCCCAAAGCCGTCGTCCCATCCATGGTCGTCTTGGCCAATTCTCGCAAGTGAGCCAAAGAATAGTAACTACCATAGTAGCCAAAAACCATGGCTAATGAAGCTACACCGCAGTCCATCTGATCCACCTGCGGACGATAGTGACGTTTCCCAAATTTCATATTCATCTCCTTTTCCTAATACTCAATGAAAATCAAAGAGCAAACTAGGAAACTAGCCGCAGGCTGCTCAAAACACTGTTTTGAGGTTGTAGATAGGACTGACGAAGTCAGTCACATATATACGGCAAGGCGACGTTGACGTGGTTTGAATTTGATTTTCGAAGAGTATAAACTCATCTGATAACAACTATCTTACCCCAATCCTCAAACAAAAACTGGACTTCCTCCCCAAATGCGCCTATCTCCCTCCCAACTGCACTTTTTGGATAAAAAAATAGGCAGAACAAACGTTCTACCTACTAAAAATATGCTATTGAAAGGAAAATGATTTTTTTCTGACACCCTAGGCAAGCTTGGGACAAATAAATCATTGATAGTAACCTTTACGACATCCTATTTAAAGTTACTTCAATTTTTAATGTCCCTGCTATTTCTAAGCCACCTCTGGTATGATCTATTCCTAGTCAGAATAGATAACACCGTTCTAAATTACGATTCATCGTTACTCCTTTTTTGATTCGTTGCTACAAGACTCCTATTTCCCCATAGATTGTCTACTACTTCAAATTTATCCATTCTTTTTTTCTTTACTTCTATATAAAAGAATGAATATCATCACAAATAATGCAATCGTTGGTATATTGAAACTATCAAGCCAAGTAGGTAAAGATACTTTATTTATGTCAGCTACTAATCTGATGATTATATAAGACATTGAACTAAGTAATACCATGATTTCAGGCCAAACTTTCAGTATTGATTTAACAAATTTCATATTAAACTCCGATGTGATGCATTCTGAGATTATACTCTAGTCATTTTAGCACAGACTAACAAGTCATTCCTAACTGCTCACTCTACTTGCTTTTTATTGACCTTATATCCTAGATAAAAGAGCCCAAATAAAACAGGGTAAATTTCTGGATAAAATAGGGTATTGATTGGATTTTTCAAAATCAAATACGTTGCGATGTAGATAATGAGTGATACGGTAAAATACCCTTCAGCAAAACCTAATAAGAATTGTTTCATAATAGACTCCTAATTACCTGACAAGAATGGCGGAAAAACGCTGCCATTCACATACACAAAATCCTTTTGATTCATGTTCTTCATTTATAGTTTTGATTATTTTTTGACAAATCTTTGCGAAAAATACCAAAATATCCTGCGAAAAGCAAACCAACTAAAGTCCATTGCCAATTAAAGGATACTAACGAACCTGTACAAATCACATGAAGCGCGACATTAAGAGTTATTCCCAACAAAGGAAATATCGTGGCTAGTTTAGGTAACAATGTATTAAGATTAAGGTTGCGGTTGTTCATTATCTAACGCCCACGACGAGCCAAATCTGAACCAAATGTGTAACCAGCCCCAAATGCACCAAATGCAATAGCACTTAGGCCAAATATAATCGAAATAGGTTCAATTCCTCCTTCAATTACTTGCAAATCTTTCTCATCAACTACTTGAAATTTATCCATTCTTTTCTCCTTTACTTCTATATAATAAAATGAATACCATTAAAAACAATGAAATTGTTGGTATATTAAAATCATCAAACCATGTAGGTAAGGGTAGCTTATTCACATCAGCTACCAACCTGATAATTGTATAAGATATTGAACTAAGTAATACCATAAGCTCAGGCCAAATCTTCAACATTAATTTAACAAATTTCATATATATATCTACAAAATTATGGTCGATTAGCATAATATCCTGCAGCTATGCCCGCACCTGCTGAAACTGTAGCAAGCGCAGCTACACCTCCAATTAATTTCCAACCAATAACTACACCACCAATAATAATTGGTGCAATTCCTCCATCTACATTCATCAACTCTTCTTCTGTAAGAGCTACAAAGTTCTGTTCCATTTTGTCAAAATTTGTCATCTTTTTTCTCCTTTATTTCTATTTTTTAGTTTACGATTTCTGGCTCTTAAACCATTTTAAAAACCAGAATAGATAAATTACTAAATTCCTTTTCGTCTCACTTATCTATTTGAGAAGTGATTTAAAATGAACAGGTAAATTTCATTTATTTTAAATACCATTTGATAAACCATGGCAATAAGATTGGTAAATACATCGCGTAGTCTCCTTCCTTTTCCTCTCACTTATTTATTCGAAAAATAATTCGAAAATGTACAACTAAATTAAATTTATTTGAAAAATAATTTAGTAAACCACGGATACAAGATTGGTAGATACATAAACCAGACTCCTTTCTTTTTCCTCTTACTTATCTATTCGAAAAAAAGTTAAAAAAATAAGAATATCAGAAAATTTTCCGACATTCTTATTGATAAATTCATTCAAATCTAACAGATATTAGACATTAAGGTGTTTTTTTAGAGTTCTTCTGGCTGTTCGTGATACAGGGAAATGCAAGCCTTCTAACAAGGTCACTTCTGTGGCAGTCATCTCTTCAATGGCCTGTAAACTGACCAACGTATTGCGATTGGCATAGATAAAGTAATCTTTTTCAGCCTTGGCAGCTATATCCTTAAGACTGCCATAAATGGTCTTGATAGAATGATTGGCATAGTAGACCTTGATACGATGGGATTCCACTGAGGTTTCAAAGGCTAAAATCTCATGGTAGGGCAGAGTAAAGCCCCGTCTTCCCTCAAAACTATAGGTGAAGAGACGCATATTTTCCCTCTTGTCCACTGCCAGTACATAGTCCAGACAGCGCTCCAGCTGATGACAGTAGTCCGCCTCTGGCTGATCCTTGGAAATAAAATCCAAGGCAGATAAGTGGTAGCGAAAAGCTAGAGGCAAGGCCTCCGAGTGTGTGGACACAAAGACAATACTTGTAAAGGGATCCCGCTCCCGAACCTGTTGAGCAACCTGAAAACCCCGTTCACGCTCTCCATCAATCTCTAAATCTAATAAATAGAGCTGGTAATGGTCAAAATACTGAGAATACTTTTCAACGTCTCCATAGTTTTTGGCAATATCAATTTCCAATCTCAAATTACGAGAGCGACCAATATCTAGTAAAGTCTGCTCTATCCGTCCTTGCTGGACTCTATCATCTTCCAAAACTAAAATTCTCATTCTTCTCCACCTCGTTTCTCATCCTTAAATGGCAATTCTAAATCTTGTCTAAAAGTCGTCTCTCCTAGCTGGGTATCTAAGTTTAAATTATAATGAAAAACCATATCCTCCAAGGTTGCCAAGCCCAGTCCACTGTGGTTTCCCTTGGTCGAATACCCCTTTTGACTGAGAATGCTGGGATTTAGCTCTTCTTTCTTACGAGTGTTTTCAATGATGAAACGGACACTCCTATCACCTGCCAATAAAGCAACTCGAATCTGCGGATTTTCAGCCTCACTAGCTGCCTCCAAGGCATTTGTCGTGAGGATAGAGAGGATACGGATAGCCTCCAACATCGGCAAAGCCAGCTCTTCGACAACCCCCACCGTCTCCAAACTAAAATGAATTCCCTGATTATCGGCCACAATCATGGCTTTTGCCAAGGTGTTACGAATGGCTATATCATGAATATTGTGGAGATTAAAGGCCGTGTAATCCGCCTTTCTCAGCTTTTCATTGGTCTTTAGAAAGACATCTTGATAAATGGTAGACACCTCAGCCATATCTTGATTAGCTATAGCAGGCTCCATACTGGCGACAATTCCTGCAAAATCATGACGGAAGCCTCGAACTTCATCATAGAGATGACCTAGCTTGTCCACCATTCCTTGCAAGGAACGATTTTCATCTTCCTGTCTCTGAATGGTCTGCTCATCACGATAAACCTGCTCCAAATGCTTGATGTAAAAGAGCCAAGAGAAAAAGAGAATGAAAATCAGAAGAGAAATGGTCGTGTCAAAACGAACGTAGAAAGAACTATTTCTATTAGTCATAAACGAAGAGAATATCCTAAATACAGTCAGAGGTAGGATAATGAAAAAACTCTTATGATAGTGGGTTTTGAAAGCATCTGAAAAGAATAAATCCAAATTCAAAGACCAACGCTTCATAATTTTACAACATAGAAAGATTGATAATAAATCAAATATAGATATATATAAAGTAGAAAACGAATCTACGAAACAACAATGCTCACCAGATAATACACGAATCCAAATTGTCAAAAATAAATAACGAATACTTTGAAAGAAGAGAAAAAGATACAGAGAAAGAAAAAGAGATTCCCCTTTTCCCTTGTGCAATACTAATAAAAAAATACAGTAAAAGTAGATAAGAACTCCTATATGAAATAATTCTCCAAATGTTTGACGAGCAGATAAACTAATTAAAAATATAAGTATCCAATAACGTTTTTTATAAAATTCTGGGGAAATTTGAGCGCCCAAATAAATAGTAGGCACTATGGTTGAAACGACTACCAACAGTAGATATATCACAGAAAATAAGAATTCTAAAATAAGCATAAATAAATCTAATCTCTAACGAATACTGTGAATTTAAGCAACGTGTCTACCCGTACCAAATAATTTATTGCACCATTTTACAGTATCTTCAAAAATCCCTCCACCATTCACTTCCTCCAATACCTCTGGGGTTAACTCTTCAAATTGTTCTAATTCTACAAATGTATTTTTCATTTCCATGACAGACTCCTTTTCATTATTTTATAGATAACTCTATCCCCTGCTCCATCTACAAAAGGCCTTAGTTTCCTTTTGAAATACAAGAAATCTAAAGCCTCCTGAAAATGGTATATTGGTTAGAGTGTTAACAATTAGTTGTGAAGATATTATTTTTATTTAACCACAACCACTTTATAATATTCGTTTGAGTGTGGAGATTCAATCTTAATTTTTTCACCATATAAACCATCAATTTCTTTATCCAGATAATCTGAAACTCCTGATGGCAAGCGTTTCATCTTAAGAATTTCACCAGATTGATCCGCATAGGCTAGGATGTGATAGTGGGTTGTAGCCATACCATCATCAATCAATACAAAGTAACCTGTTTTGAGCTTACCTTGCTCATTTTCTAAATAGTATAGTTTATTGTTATTGATTGTAAAGTGGGTAGCTCCAAGACGAAGTCGTGCACCTGGATTTTCTAAATAGGCATCATTACCAACTTTTTTAATCTCTGAATAGGTTGTCATTGCTGGGATATTAACCACACGATGTCCATTTTCATCAAAGTAGTAGCGATTTGGTAAGTTTTGGAAGTTCTGTACAACTGCCTTAGGATCAATTTCTTGTCCTTCTTCTTTATTATCCACTAAAGCTAAGGTAGTATTTGCAACCTCATCCCCATATTTGTCGGAAAACTTCTTGAACTCTGGTCTGATATACCAAGTATTTTTTTCAATAATAACATCGTCACCTTTAGCATTTAGCAAATATTCTTGCCCATCTCCAAGTTTGACAATATCATGAATATTGTATCCAGCATCTTTTCTATTTGCTAGATAGCCATCCTTACCAATGACATAACTTTCCCCATCACTGGCTGGAACAGCTCTGTCTGCGACCATAGCACCTGATTTTTCAAAGTAAGCCCATTTACCATTTGCAGTCGCCCATCCTGTTGCCATAGCGCCACTGTCTTTGAGGTAATACCATGTAGATCCTTCTTTGTACCAACCTGTACGCATAGCACCACTATTTGCTAGTGAGTACCATGTATTTCCTTCCTTGTACCAGCCAGTACGCATGGCGCCACTATCTGCTAGTGAATACCAAGTATCACCGTCTTTGAGCCAGCCTGTCTGCATTTTTCCAGAACCGTCAAAATGGTACCAAGAACCAGCATTTTGTACCCATTTATCCTTAGCTAGACTGCCATCTTGAGAAAGATTCCAGTCAGCACCATTTTTAACCCAAGTATCTGCAGCCTGTGCTTGGTTGATAGATAAAAGCAGACCAGCACCTGCAAGCAAACCAAGAGTAAGTAATTTAGATTTTTTCATAGCTATTTCCTCCTTTATTGAACAGCTATAAGAGGGCTTCCCCTCTTTATTTAGCTATATTCTAATACTTTTCATAATCAAAGTCAATAATATTGTGAAAGATTAGACAATATTACCAATATCTACGAATTGTATTTTGAGTAACACCGTATTGATATAACTCTATAAAAGTCCTTTCTTTTTTCTCCTTTTTGGAGATTGATTTTTCTAACTCCATTATATCCCCTATTTCTCCTCAGATTTCTACTGTCCCTAGAAAGACTAAATCTGTTCCTAAACGGTCACTTATACTCAATGAAAATCAAAGAGCAAACTAGGAAGCTAGCCGCAGATTGCTCAAAACACTGTTTTGAGGTGGCAGATAGAGCTGACATGGTTTGAAGAGATTTTCGAAGAGTATTAAGCCAAATAAAAAATTCCAAAGCAAATGCCTTGGAACTCCTATATCTACTCAACAATCACTTTTGTCATATCAAGAGCCATTGGTTGATAGTATACATCAGGGTGCTTATTATCCCTAATAATCTCACCGTATTCAACAAAACCAAACGATTTATAAAAATTAATCACTTTATCTTCATTGACACTATCCAAATAAACCATTTTGCCCCCTAAAATGCTCTGGGCTAATTGAATTTTGTCAACAACTAATTCCATAACTTGCTGACCAGTAATTTTATTAAAGTGTAAATTTCTTCCAAATTGAGCAATCAAAAGTCCTGGTATATAATTTAAGTTTCTAGCGTTTTTCCCACTTAAAACAAAAGATTTTTTGCTATCATTATCTAATTCTTGAACATTAACAATTTTTAATGTTAGTGTAAAAAAACCTAAAATCTCAAATCTCTCTCCTGATATCTCTTGATCAATAATAATAAAATTTCTCGATTTATGTGTCAGCTCTGTTGTAATTGCGTCATTTTTAAGATACTCTAACATATCCTCATTTTTACCAAACGACACTTGCTCAGAAACAATCTTAGAGAAGTTCTCACGGACTTTTTGACGTATTCTCCGTTCATTAGTATATTCAGGATTTCTAGTAATAACGGTTTGTCGTATGAATTTGATGACATCCCCTAGTGGTAAGGCATATAATTTCATACTTTATCTTACCAGCTTCTCTAGACCTAGTAAGGAAGGTTGTTCTTGTTTATCTGTATTCTTTTTGATAATATCAAGCAACAAATCAGTTGATTTAGAGGCTTGAATTTTTTCAAAATCTTCTTTTGTGAGTGTGATATCACGAGTAATACTAAATGTAGCCACGAGTATACTTCCTTTCTCTTCTAATAAGTCCATTATAACGTGTTTTTCCCATTTTTACAAGGATAGCCGATATTCCTCATTTCTAAAAACCATCTACTTCCGTTGCCTTGGAACTTCTTATCTTTATTTTCCTTGAATGATTTTAACCACATCTCCTACACTTTGGAGTTGATCAATTTCCTCATCACTGATTTCGATATTAAATTCATCTTCCAGTGTCAAGATAAACTCCATCAAGTCAACTGAGTCAGCATCCAAATCGTCTTTCAGACTCAAGGATTCTGTCACGACAAAGTCCTCTCCCTGTCGCTCTTGGATAATGGTCACAATACGGTCAAAAATTTCTTTTTCTGTCATCTCTTTTATTCTCCTGAAAATTCACGCGCAGTCTGGGCAACTACGTCTGTTTCTAGCATGGTACGAATCTGGCGAATTGTACTATAAACAGCCTTGGCATCGCTTGAGCCATGAGTCTTGACAACAGGTGCCTTGACACCAAACAAGACCGCTCCACCAACATCTGAGTAGTTGAGCTGTTTTTTCAAACATCTGAGGTTGTCCTTGAGAAGGAGGGCGCCTAGTTTCGCTCGAAAACCACCACCTGTAATAGCTGTCTTGAGCAATCCCATGATTCCCATGGCTGTCCCTTCAATGGATTTGAGCACAGCGTTTCCCGTGAAACCATCTGCCACGACAACATCCGCAACGCCATTCATCAAATCACGCGCTTCCACGTTTCCGATAAAGTTCAAACTTTCATCAGCTGCTAGTAATTCGTAAGTTTCCTTTCGAAGCGGGTCGCCCTTACTACTCTCTGTTCCATTGTTAAGTAAGCCAACACGTGGTTGCGCAATGCCACGGACATTTTTAGCATAGAAAGAACCTAGAACCGCATATTGATGGAGGTGCTGGGCTGTATTTTCCGCATTGGCACCGAGGTCCAGCATGTCAAATCCCTTCCCATCTACAGTCGGCAAGGTCGACATAAGACCAGGGCGATCAATGTTCTTGATACGACCCACGATGAAGAATCCTGCTGCTAGTAAAGCACCTGTATTTCCTGCGGAAAGAACAGCATCTGCCTCTCCATCTTTGACAGCCTTGGCCGCCAAGACCATACTGGCATTCTTTTTCTTCCGAATAGCTCTCGTAGGTTCATCGTCTGAATCAATCTTCTCATCCGTATGGATAATGCTGACGCGCTCTGTCGCTGTCAGGTATTGCTTGATTTTTCTTTCATCTCCGTAGAGTTGAACCTCAATATCTGAAAAGTTAGCCAGGGCTTGATTGACACCCTCAACGATGGCCTGGGGTGCGTAATCGCCCCCCATGGCATCTACTGCGATTTTTTTCATTTGTCTTCCTCTTTTAGTAATTGACCCCAGTCTGCTAGGGAATCAATAAATTTCTTTGATTTTAGATGAATCCCAACGTACTCTTCATAGAGTTGATCCATAAATTGGCGTAGCTCTTGCTTGATTTCAGTCTTGAGCGAAATGGTCTCCAAGGTCTCAAAATCAATAGCTTGAAACTGATTGAGCAGATAAGGGATATTGGGATTGAGATGGCAACGTCTCTCATCTTCATGATAATGCTCTGGACAGAGGCAGGCTCCATATTTGAAAGAAAAGTCAAAAGCCTGACCGACCCGATGACAAAAGACACACTCATTAAAATTGAGGCTGATTCCAAATCGAGTCAAGATTTGGATTTCAAAAATATTGGTCAAAACCTGATAATCCAAACCTGCTTCCATCAACTCCAAAGTCTTTTGTAAAAAAGCAAACAAGGGAGTATCCTGCTGATTGTCCTGCAAACTAGCATCGGCAAGAGCTGCCACGTAGGTCGCATAGGCCATGACAAAGAGATCGCTATTAATCTTGGGAAAAGTCATCACCTCATGATAGTCCTCAATGTAACTAAGCCCATCATCATTGATTCGCAAGAGAAATCGTGCCAGCACCAAGGGCTGAATAACAGGGGCCAGCTTAGACTGACCAGCGTGTTTGACGAAAAACATCCGCTTACCAGCCTGTTCTGTAAAAATCTTGACTAGCTTGTCATCCTCACGAAAGTTACGATTGTAGAGCACCAAGCCTTGACTCGTGATAGACTGAATCATGCTTCTCTCATATACTCCTCAAGTCGTTTCATGGCTTCTTTGATAGTCTCCATACTCGCTGCATAAGACAGACGCACATAGCCTTCTCCGTAACGCCCAAAGGCTGCTCCAGGGATAAAGGCAACAGCCTTCTTCTGAGCAAAATCCTTTAGAAAGGCAAAGGAGTCTTGATTGTAGCCCGCTGGAATCTTAGCAAAGATATAGAAGGCACCGTCTGGTTTAATAATCTCAAAACCAAGAGCAGTCATTTTCTCGATAATATAGTCCCGACGCTGGATGTATTCCTTTTTCATAGGCTCCGCATCATTTTTACCAGCCGTCAAGGCCTCCACCGCAGCATGTTGAGCCATAGTATTTGCGGCAGTAACCAAGTACTGGTGACTCTTAATCAACTGAGCTGTAAAGGCTGCAGGAGCGAAAATCAGCCCCAAACGCCAACCGGTCATAGCATGCGATTTAGACAAACCATTGATAATGATAGCCTGGTCTCTCAACATAGTTCCCAGAGACACATGGGCTTCGCCTGTATAGGTCAATTCTGAGTAAACCTCATCACAGACAACAAAAATTTCGTACTTGCGTAAAACAGCTGCCAAGGCCTCCAACTGCTCCCGACTGTAGGTAATTCCTGTCGGATTGGCTGGATAGTTGAGAATGACCACCTTGAGCTTATCACCCTGCTCCAAAATGGCCTTCTCTAACATCTCAGGAGTCAAGACAAAACCATTTTCAGTTGTGTCAATCTCGACAACCTCTGCCCCAACTAGATTGACAATCGGTTCATAACCCGGATAAGCAGGAGCTGGCAAGAGCACCTTGTCTCCCTCTTCCAAAATAGCCGTCAAAGTAGCAGATAAAGCCTCTGTCGCTCCAATTGTAACCAAGATTTCATTTTCAGGAGCATAGTCCAGTTGGTATTTTTCCTTAACAAAGTCACTGGCTGCCTGACGTAGAGTCAGCAGGCCACTCATCCCTGTATAGTAGGATTGGTTCTGGTCAATCGCTCGCTTGGCCGCCTCCTTGACATGATCAGGAGTTGTAAAATCAGGTTCCCCCAAGGTCAAACGCAAGACCCCAGGAATCTCCGAAATAGCCTGGTCAAACTGACGAATCAACGAAACTTGAATCTTATCTAACTGTTTATTAAATCGCTTAGTTAAGTCCATAGATACCTCCTACTTTCAAAACGTATCTCTATTATACTACAAAAGCCCCCCGACCGCAAAAATACATTAGAGAATAGCTTTCCACTTTCTATTTTACTTTTCCTGTTTAAAGGTCTATAATGGTAACAGATTCTATTTGGAGGTTTTTATGTCATTTCTATCAAAAAATGGAGCAGGTATCTTGGCCTGCTTTCTCATTTCTATCGTATCTTGGTACTTAGGAGGATTCTTCCCTGTTATTGGCGCGCCCGTTTTTGCCATTTTCATAGGCATGCTTCTCCATCCCTTTCTCTCGTCCTATAAACAACTGGATGCTGGGTTGACCTTTAGTTCTAAAAAATTGCTCCAATATGCCGTTGTCTTGCTTGGTTTTGGTCTCAATATCTCGCAGGTCTTCGCAGTTGGCCAATCTTCGCTCCCTGTCATCCTGTCCACTATCTCAATAGCTCTGATTATTGCCTACTTCTTCCAGCGCTTCTTTGCACTGGATACAAAACTGGCTACCTTGGTTGGAGTAGGTTCTTCCATCTGTGGGGGTTCTGCCATTGCGGCAACAGCGCCTGTTATTGATGCTAAGGAAAAGGAAGTAGCCCAAGCCATTTCCGTTATCTTTTTCTTCAATGTCTTGGCTGCGCTCATCTTTCCAACCCTCGGCACCTGGCTTCATCTATCCAATGAAGGCTTCGCCCTCTTTGCAGGGACTGCGGTCAACGACACTTCCTCTGTAACGGCTGCCGCCAGCGCTTGGGACAGTCTTTACCAAAGCAATACCCTCGAGTCTGCAACCATTGTTAAACTCACACGTACTTTGGCCATTATCCCTATCACGCTCTTTCTATCCTACTGGCAAAGTCGCCAACAAGAAAACAAGCAAGGCCTACAACTGAAAAAAGTCTTCCCACTTTTTATCCTTTACTTTATCCTTGCCTCTCTCCTCACTACACTACTCACCTCTCTAGGTGTGTCCAGTAGTTTCTTTACCCCTCTCAAACAACTCTCTAAATTCCTTATTGTCATGGCCATGAGTGCTATCGGTCTCAAAACCAATCTGGTCGCTATGGTCAAATCCAGTGGAAAATCCATTGTTCTCGGAGCCATCTGCTGGATTGCCATCATCCTCACTAGTCTTGGTATGCAGACCCTTATCGGCATTTTCTAATACTCTTCGGAAATCTCTTCAAACCACGTCAACGTCGCCTTGCCGTAGGTATGGTTACTGACTTCGTCAGTTCTATCCACAACCTCAAAACTGTGTTTTGAGCTGACTTCGTCAGTTCTATCTGCAACCTCAAAGCAGTGCTTTGAGCAACCTGCGGCTAGTTTCCTAGTTTGCTCTTTGATTTTTATTGAGTATAACACAAAAGGTAGCCCACCAGCTACCTTTTTCTTATGCTTCCTTAATCAAGCGTGTATGTTCTCTCTTGATGCAACGATTCATCACGATATCATCACATCCACCAGCACGCAAGATTTCTTCCGCTTCTAGACTTTCAAGTCCTAACTGTGCCCAAAAAATCTTAGCATCAGCCTTGAGAAAATCACGCGCCACATCTGGCAAAAACTCACTGCGACGGTAAACATTGACAATATCTACAGGAAAAGGAATCTCTGCTAGACTAACATAAGTCTTTTCACCCAATATTTCGCCACCTGCCGCCTTGGGATTGACTGGGATGATTTTATAACCCCGAGCCTGCATTTCCTTGGTCACTCGATTGCTAGTTGTTTCCTCACGGTCAGACAAGCCCACCACAGCAAGGGTTTTACTCGTTGCGAGATACTGACGAATCACGCCATCACTTGGATTGATAAATTCTTGACTCATAGAAATCCTCCTTTTTCATCAGTATAGCACAATTTGAAAAGGCTTGCAGAATTCTACTACAAAAAGGAGGACTAGCCCCCTTTTTATTTAGCCTCGTACCAGGTTGCCCCTTCATTCTCATCTGCGATA
This sequence comes from Streptococcus mitis, assembly GCA_963515455.1. GTDB lineage: Bacteria > Bacillota > Bacilli > Lactobacillales > Streptococcaceae > Streptococcus > Streptococcus mitis_DN. The sequence goes on from CAUPXP010000001.1 coordinate 161,685, forward strand.
AGAGGAACACTGAGTTGAATGGCTTCTTCCATGGTTTGTTTGACCAATTTTTTCATCTCTACCAATTCAGATTTAGGCACTTCAAGGACGATTTCATCGTGCACTTGTAACAGCATCTTAGTCTGATAAGCACCTGCAACCAAGGCTTTATCCAGCTGAATCATGGCAATCTTGAGAATATCTGCTGCCGAACCCTGGATAGGTGAGTTGATAGCCGTCCTCTCTGCGAAACCACGAATGTTAAAGTTACGCGAATTGATATCTGGCAACTCACGACGACGCTTGAAGAGGGTCTCCACATAGCCCTTATCACGCGCCTCACGCACCACTTCATCCATGTAGTTTTTGATGCCTGGGAAGCGTTCAAAGTAGGTATCAATGTAGGCTTTGGCTTCCTTACGGCTAATGCCCAGGTTATTAGACAAACCAAAGTCTGAAATCCCGTAAACCACTCCAAAGTTAACTGCCTTGGCATTGCGACGGTCGTTTGCAGTCACATCCTCAGGACGCTCAATGCCAAAGACCCGCATGGCTGTCGAAGTATGGATATCTGCCCCCTCTTGGAAGGCCTTAATCAAGTGCTCATCCTTAGAGATATGCGCCAAAACGCGCAATTCAATCTGTGAATAGTCCGAGCTGAGCAGCACACTATCCCCCCACTCAGGCACAAAAGCCTTCCGAATCAAGCGCCCTTGTTCCAAACGCACAGGAATGTTTTGCAAGTTTGGATCCACACTAGACAAACGCCCGGTCTGGGTCAAATCCTGCACATAACGAGTATGAATCTTGCCATCAGCCAAAATCCAGTCCTGCAAGCCGATCACATAAGTCGATTGAATCTTGGCAATCTGACGGTAGTCTAAGATTTTCTTAACAATTGGCGCAATAGGAGCGAGACGCTCCAACACATCCACTGCTGTCGAATAACCTGTTTTGGTTTTCTTAGTGTATTCTAGAGGAAGAGCCAATTTTTCAAAGAGAAGCACGCCCAACTGCTTAGGCGAGTTGATATTAAACTCCTCACCAGCCAGTTCGTAAATCTCCTGAGTCAGTTTTTCAATAACAAGCTCATTTTCAGCCTGCATCTCAAGTAAGGTCTCTTTCTTGACCGTAATCCCAGCAATTTCCATCTTGGCAAGGACAAAGGCAAGAGGTTGCTCTATATCATAAAGAAGCTCTAATTGCCCATTTTCACTGAGTTTTTCAAGTAAAACAGGCTCTGTTTCGACCAAAACGGCAAGCTTACGAGCCAAATGCTCCAAGAATTTCTCGCGTTCAGGAATGGCCTTTTTAACACCTTTACCGTAGAAAGTCTCATCATCAACCAAATAAGTCTGACCATAAAGACTAGCGATGGTCGCAATTTCATTGTCCTCCACAGTCGAAAGGAGGTATTTAGCCAAACGGCTATCAAAAGCAGGCGCTTGCAAATCCACACCAAAACGATGCAAGAGAACTTTAGCCTTCTTAAAGTCATAAACTCTCAGAGGTGTTTTTTCTAGAAAATCCTTGAAAATCGGCTCTTGCAACAGCTCAAGTTTATCTGTAGCATAGAGCTTTTCCCCACAAGACCAGACAAATCCAACCAAATCATCCGTATGGTAATTCTCACCAAAGAGTTCAAAGTGGAAGATAGACTCTTCACTCAGCATATCTTGACTGATTTGGTCAACAATAGTAAAGTCCAAACTCTCAGCCACATCAGCTGACGATACATTTAAAGCCTGCTTGAGCTGTTTGAAGCCCATCTCATCGTAGAATTTCCCAAGATTTTCCACATCTGGACCACTATAGACCAAATCCTCCAAACCAATCTCAATCGGTGCCTTGGTATCAATGGTCGCCAGTGTTTTCGACAAAAAGGCCTGTTCCTTATCATTGATGAGATTTTCCTTCATCTTAGAAGCCTTCATCCCATCAATATTTTCATAAATTCCCTCAAGCGAACCATGCTCCAGCAAGAGCTTGATACCCGTCTTTTCACCAATTTTGGTCACCCCAGGGATATTATCCGACTTATCACCCATGAGCGCCTTGAGATCGATAAACTGCGTCGGTGTAATGCCCATCTTTTCCATAAGATATTCTGGCGTAAAGGCCTCAAACTCAGCCACACCTTTCTTGGAAATCTCAACCACCGTATGCTCATCCGTCAGCTGAATCAAGTCCTTGTCCCCACTGACAATGGTAATATCAAAACCATCCTGCTCAGCTAGTTTATCTAGTGTCCCAATAATGTCATCCGCCTCATACTGAGCCAACTCATAGTGACGAATTCCCATATGATCCAGCAACTCACGAATAAAGGGAAATTGCTCACGAAACTCATCAGGAGTCTTAGCCCGACCACCCTTATAGTCCGCATACATCTCTGTACGGAAGGTTGTCTTTCCCGCATCAAAAGCCACCAAAATATGACTCGGCTCCACCCGCTCCAACAAATGGCTCAACATCAACTGAAAACCATAAATCGCATTGGTATGCAAACCAGCCGCATTCTTAAAACGGTCCAACTGCTGATAGAGCGCAAAAAACGCCCGAAAAGCAACAGAAGACCCATCAATCAATAATAATTTTTTCTTATCCATACACCCATTATAAAGGAAAGCACCAAAAAATACCATTGGAAAGAGCCATACCCAATATTTTTCAAACTTTTTCCGAATAAATAGATAGAGCCAGAGAATCTAGCAAACCTAGATTTAAAACTGTGGTATAATAAAAGGAGGAAAAGGATGATTCTCAGACATCCGGGCATTAGCCCAACCAATGACTTGGTTGCTAAGAAAATCTTTAGCAATCCAGAAATCACTTGTCAGTTTATTCGCGATATGCTGGACTTGCCAGCAAAAAATGTGACGATTTTGGAGGGAAGTAACATTCACGTCTTGCCTTCCCTGCCGTACTCAGCGCAGGATTTTTACACTAGTATAGATGTTTTAGCTGAACTAGATAATGGAACCCAAGTAATCATTGAAATTCAAGTTCATCATCAGAATTTTTTCATCAATCGCCTGTGGGCTTACCTGTGTAGTCAGGTCAATCAAAATCTTGAAAAAATCCGCCAACAAGAAGGCAATACTCATCAAAGTTACAAACACATCGCACCTATTTACGCTATCGCAATTGTGGATAGCAACTACTTCTCAGATGATTTGGCTTTTCATAGCTTTAGCATGCGAGAGGACACTACAGGTGAGGTTTTAACCATTACCAATAACGGACAAGAAAACCATCTGGTTAAGATGGCTTTCTTGGAACTAAAAAAATATAGAGAAACCAGCAAAGACAAGGTTCGCAAGCCGTGGTTAGAGTTTTTCGGCAACAAGCCCTTTACCCAAGAACCAGAGCGAGCCATTAGCCAGGCAGATCAACTGCTGGACTACAAGAGCTGGTCCGAGGAGGACAGGAAAATGTTTAGTCAACTACGTATGCGCGAAGAACAAGCTTTGTTAGCACAGGACTATGCCTTGGAACAAGCTGAGGAAAAAGGCTTAGAACGTGGTCGTGCGGAGGGGATTGAACAAGGACTGGAACGAGGACGAGCAGAAGGCATTGAACAGGGACTAGAGCGTGGGAAAGTTGAAGGACAAATTTTTACCTTTCTTGATTTAGTTCACCAACATGTTTTAAGCTCTGAATTTGCCAGCCAGCAGCTGGGTATGACTGTCTCTGAGTTTGAAAAATTATTGAAAGACCATCATAAATAAAAATTAAAAAAATACAGAGAAACCAGCAAGGATAGCGTTTGTAAACCGTGGTTGGAGTTTTTCGGGAATAAGCCCTTTACTCAACAACCCGAGCGAGCCATCAGCCAGGCAGACCAACTGCTGGACTATAAAAGCTGGTCCGAGGAGGACAGGAAAATGTTTAGTCAACTACGTATGCGTGAAGAACAGGCATTATTAGCACACGACTATGCCTTGGAACAAGCGGAGGAAAAAGGCTTAGAGCGTGGGCGTGCGGAGGGGCTTGAACAGGGATTAAAAGTAGGTTTAGTAAATCTAGTTCGCCAAGGTCTCCTGACTTCCGAGGTTGCCAGCCAGCAGTTGGGCATGACCGTCGCTGAGTTTGAGGCACTGTTATAAGATTATACAATCACTAATAACATAAAAGTAAATGGGAATGAAATATGGTCCTATTTACTTTTTATTTTCTATAGTAGATTGAAATAAGATATGAATAAAGTGATTAGGAAAGTCAAATTAATTTCTAGAAATGTTTTAGAATCCGTAGCGTACTATTCTAAGTTCAATCCACTATACTATCCAACAAAGTCCTCACGCGATTATATACCACAAAAAAACAGGAGATTTCTCTCCTGTCATGATTCAACTATCTAAAATTAAACCCATTCACCGTTTCCGTTTACAGTGTAACCATTTACAGTAGTATTTACTGCAAGGGCACCTGAACCGTCAACATAGTACCATTTGTCTGAAACTTTAAACCATTGACTTACTTTCATAGCCCCTGATGCTTCAAGATAGTACCATGTATCACCATCTTTAAGCCAACCTGTTACCATTGCACCATTTGCATTTAGATAGTACCATGTACCATTATCTTTAAGCCAACCTGTTGCCATCGCGCCATTGCTGTTTAGATAGTACCATGAACCATTATTTTGTAACCAGCCTGTTGCCATTGCACCGTTTGCATTTAGATAGTACCATGTACCATTATCTTTAACCCAACCTGTTGCCATTGAACCATCAGTATTGTAGAAATACCACATACCGTTTTCTTGTTTCCAGCCTGTTTTTGGAGAAGCTGGTTTAGCTGGTTCTACTACAGAATATGAGCTGTATGATGGAACATATGAAGGGACATATATAGGATTAGCTGGTCTTGCAGGAACAGAAGGTTGTGCTGGTTGCTCTGGTTTTGGAGCTGGAGCCGGCGCTGGTTGAGATGGCTCTTCAACTGGTTTCTCTGCCGGTTTTTCCGCTGGTTTTTCTTTAGCTTTATCTTCTTCTGCAGCTTTCTTATTTAATTCATCGATAAATTTTTCAGCTTGTTTTGCAGTTAATCCTTTTTTGAAACCTTCTACAATTTGTTTTCTTGTTTCATCTGATGCTGCTTTTAATGCTGCAATTGTATCAGATTTTGCTTTTGCTTCTTCTGGACTATTCGTTTCAGCTTTTTCTAATTCTGCGATTGCTGCTTTCAATGCTGCATCATAATTAGCTAAGAATTCTTTTTGCGCTGCTTCTTCTTTAGCTGCCGCTTCTTTATCTTCTTCTGCAGCCTTCTCATTCGCTTTATCGATTAATTCTTCAGCTTGTTTTGCAGTTAAGCCTTTTTTGAAGCCTTCTACAATTTGTTTTCTTGTTTCATCTGATGCTGCTTTTAATGCTGCAATTGTATCAGATTTTGCTTTTGCTTCTTCTGGACTATTCGTTTCAGCTTTTTCTAATTCTGCGATTGCTGCTTTCAATGCTGCATCATAATTAGCTAAGAATTCTTTTTGCGCTGCTTCTTCTTTAGCTGCCGCTTCTTTATCTTCTTCTGCAGCCTTCTCATTCGCTTTATCGATTAATTTCTCTGCTTCTTCTACAGTTAATCCTTTTTCGAAGCCTTCTACGATTTGTTTTCTTGTTGCGTCTGATGCTGCTTTTAATGCTGCAATTGTATCAGCCTTTGCTTTTGCTTCTTCTGGACTATTAGTTTCAGCTTTTTCTAATTCTGCAATTACTGCTTTTAACGCTTCATCATAATTCGCTAAGAAGTCTTTTTGAGCCGCTTCTTCTTTTTTAGCTTCGGCTTCCTCTGCTGCAGCTTTCTTATTTGCATCATCAATTGCTTTTTCAGCTTCTTCTACAGTTAAACCTTTTTTGAAACCTTCTTCAATTTGAGATTTCTGTTTAGCTGCTTCCGTTTTTAATTTTGTAATTGCATCTTGAACTTGTTTTTCTAATTCTGGATCCTTTTGAGTATCCACTTTTTTTAATTCTGCGATTACATCTTCTAGCGCTTTATCAAAATTAGCTAAAAATGCTGCTTGTGCGTCTGCTTCTTCCTTAGCTTCTTTTTCCTCTGCAGCTTCCTCTTCTTTAGCTTTTTCCTCTATTTCTTTTTCAGCTTCTTCTACAGTTAAACCTGCTTTGAAGCGTTTTTCATAATCAGCTCTCTTATCTGCTGCTTGTTTTTTTAATTCATCAATATACGCTTGAATTTGTTCTTTCAATTCTGGATCGTTTTTTGCATCTGCTTCTAATTCTTTGATTGTTGCTTTTAAAGCTTCATCAAAATTAGCTAAAAATTCTTTTTGTGCTGATTCTTTATTTTCAGCTGGTTGACTACTAGCTACAGGTTGACCTTCCGCTTTTACAACCGACGGTTGAGATACAACAAATGCTGATCCTAAAACAGCAACACTAGCCAAGCTAGCAGTTAGAAATTTTTTCTTATCCATAAAATATCGACCACCTTTGGTACTTTTTTGGTGCTATTTTACCATTTTTTTCCTAAAAATTCAAGAAATCACACTCCAAAATGATAAAAAATAAGAGGAATTTCCCCTTATTTCTTTATTATATCCATTACACCCACTCACCGTTGGCATTTACTGTGTAACCATCGATAGTTGTGTTCACAGCCAATGCACCTGATGAATATGAGTAATACCATTTACCGCTAACTTGGTACCAACCTGTCTTCATAGCACCTGAGCCAGCAAGATAATACCAAGTACCACCTTGCTTGAGCCAACCTGTTTGCATAGCACCTGAATCATTGAGGTAATACCAGTTACCATCTAAAAGCTTCCAACCAGTCTGCATAGCACCTGAACCGTCAAGGTAATACCATGTACCATTGTCTTTTATCCATCTAGTACCCATTTTACCTAAACTGTCAAAATGGTACCAACTACCATTTATAAATTTCCAGCCTGTCTGCATAGCACCTGAGCCGTTAAGATAGTACCAATTACCATCAACTTGTTTCCAACCAGTTTTCATCACACCAGTTTCATCCAAGTAATACCATGACCCATCTTTGACCCAACCAGTCTTCATTCCATCTTCTTTAGAGAAATAATACCAATCCAGTCCAATTTTCTTCCATCCAACATGACGATTTCCCTCATCATCAATGAAGAATTTTTTACCATCAATTAAAACAATACCTGGTTTAAGGACACCTTCCTCATCTAAGAAATAATGTTTTCCGTCTACTGTAATATCCCCTGTTAGACGAACACCTTCTTTTAGATAGTAAGTTTTATCATCAATTTTGATAAAGCCAGTTTTCTTATCACCATTTTCAACAAAATAGTAAACCTTATCAGCAACTTTTACAAAGCCTAGCTTTTTAACACCATCTTTTTCATCTAAATAGTATTGCTTATCACCTGAAGTCAATAGACCTTTTTTCATAGCTCCATCAGCTTCAAAGTAGTAAGTCTTACTATCAATTTTTTGCCAGCCAGTAACTTTTTTGCCGTCCTTAATATAGTAGACCTTCCCATTCTCCGTTTTGAATTGACCTGCAGAATTAGACTGGTTCTGATTATTATTTTGGTTAGTATTAGTCGTTGAATTTGAGCGATAGATATGGTAAAGTGTATCACCTTTTAATTCACCAGTAACATAAGTATAGTTGGCAATATCCAGACGACTGGTATCAGAAGCTGCAGAGCCTGTACGTGGATCTTTAATATCAACTGGAACATCACTACCAGGTTTATATTCTACAAAACGAACTTTTTTTACTGGAGAATTAGAATTTGTTGTTGAGCCATTATTATTGTTTGCGTCAGTACCATTTTGGTTATTATTCCCATTAGCATTACTAGTGCTACCATTGTTTTGGTTGTTATCTCTATGGTATGGATTGGTCTGAGTACCAGAATTCGTAGTATCTGTCGTAGCAGTAGGCGCATACATATGATACATAATACCATCTTCTTCTCTACTAGAAGTATAGACATAACTTGCAATTTCAGGGTGATTCTCAATAGATGCAGCTGTCACAGCAGCACCTGTAAGTGCAGCTTTGATATCTACAGGTCCACCATTTTTAAATGTTGCATAGTGGACTTCTTTAACCGTAGAAGTTGTTGTAGCCGTTGTTGCCCCTGTTTCGGCAGCTTGTGCTGGTTGAACTGAAGCCATAGCTAGCACTGAAGTAGCTAGTAAGATACCTGTTAGTGTTTTCTTCATGAGAAGAACCTCCTTTATTAAATGGTTAAATTTATATAGATTATATCTCTTTCCTATAATAAATGCAATAAAAAACATAAAAAGTGTAGAAATATTTAACAATAACAGAAAGAGAGCAGTTTGAACCACTCTCTTTGTTATTTTATACCCATTCACCGTTGGCATTTACATAGTAACCATCGACTGTAGTGCTTACTGCAAGGGCACCTGAACTATAAGCATAGTACCATTTACCACCAACTTGGAACCAGCCAGTTACCATAGCACCTGAACCTTTAAGGTAGTACCATGAATCACCTACTTTAGCCCAACCTGTTTGCATAGCACCTGAGTTGTTTAGGTAGTACCAAGTACCACCATCTTGCAACCAGCCTGTCTGCATTTCGCCTGAACCATTTAGATAGTACCAAGTGCTACCATCTTTAACCCACCATTTTTGCATGATGCCTTCAGCGTTAAAGTAATACCACTTACCACCATCTTGTAACCAGCCAACGTGACGTTTGCCTTCTTTATTTACATAAATCCAGTTACTATCAACTTTATTCCAGCCAGCTTTTGTATTAGATTCATCTGTTAAGAAATATGTTTTACCATCAACGGTAATTTCCCCAAACTTACGTTCACCTTCTTCAGTGACATAGTAATACTTGTCGCCAGCACCCTTGATAAGACCTGTCTTACGCTCACCTTCTGTAGTAATGTAATACCATTTTCCAGCACTATCTTTTACAATACCTGACTTGGTTGTACCGTCTTCAGCAAAGAAGTACCATTTAGCACCTACCTTATGCGCTCCAATTGTCACAACACCATCTTTGACAAAATAAGTTTTTCCATTTTCAGAGATAATCTCTGTCTTACGAGCTCCATCTGACACAAAATAATAGGTTTTTTCTCCTACTTTAATGAAACCAGTTTTCTTAACACCTTGTCCGTCTAGATAGTAACGTTCAGATGTGTTTTCAAGAACTCCGTGAGCCATAACACCTTCACTATCAAAATAGTAAGTTTTTCCATCAACATTAGCCCAACCTTTTACAGGATTTCCTTTATAGTAAAGATAACGATTACCAGCAGACACACGCCATTTTACATCTTTATCAGAAGTTTTATAGCCTTGAGTATTTAACTCACTGACAGACGCATCGGGATCATTTACAAAATCATCAATCTTTGTCCCTTTCTCAACGAATAAGTAGTATTTTCTTCCCCCTTCAACATAGGCGCGTTGAAATTCAAAGCCTTCAATTGTCGAATGTTTAGACATCGGCTGATTCCCATCTTCAAAAAATACTGTCTTACGTTCTTGTGAACGACCATTAATCACTGTGATCCACTCAGTTCTATAAACAACTTCTTCCGCACTTACTGGACGAGCTGTAATTGCAGAGTAACTGGTTAAAACTGCTGCACTTGCCATTGTCAAACTAGCTACTGCTAGAGCTAAAGCTTTTTTATTTTTCATATGAGCATTCTCCATGTTTAAAATTTTAGGTAATAAACCTAGTTTTATTGTATCTTATTTTTTAAAAAAATTCTAAAAAAAACTGAACTTTTTATGGAAAAAATAAAAAGCAGAAGAAATCTCCTGCTTTTTTGATTAAACTAAATTAGTTAACCCATTCACCGTTTCCGTTTACAGTGTATCCACCTACAGTAGTGTTAACTGCAAGGGCACCTGAAGCGTTAACGTAGTACCATTTGTCTTTAACTTGGAACCATTGGCTAGCTTTCATAGCACCTGATGCTTCAAGGAAGTACCAAGTTCCACCAACGTTAACCCAACCAGTTTGCATTACACCTGATTTGTTTAGGTAGTACCAAGTTCCACCAACGTTAACCCAACCAGTTTGCATTTCACCTTTTTCATTTAGGTAGTACCAGTTTTCGTCAATTTGTTTCCAACCAGTAACTTGTTTGTTATCTTCATAGTAGTACCACACACCGTTGTCATCTTTAACCCACTCAGTACGAACAACGTTATAAGTGTCAGTTTTTTCGATTGTCAACTCACCGTTAACAAACATGTCTGAACCTTCACGTACAACTTCTTCTGAATCAAGTACAGTACCTACTGTAAGATTAGCAGGAACAAAGTAACCTCTTGGAGCTTGATCAACACGGTAAAGTACATAACCACCGTTTTCAACAGCAAACTCAACATCACCTGCTGCGTCAGTAATTCCTTCAATTAAAGCTGGTTTTTTGTAGTTGTCAAAGTCGTCTGGTGTTTTGTATACTAAAGCAGCTACTTTAACACCCGCTACAGGGTTACCTTGGACATCTTTAACATGTACACGAACATGAGTACCATTACCAAATACATCTGGTAAAACCTTACCATCTTTACCGATACGATTTCTTACAGCGTATGGGTTTGTAACTGGAGTTGCTGGTTTGTATTGGTCAGCATCAGCAACTACACCAGTGTGAGCTGAAACAACTGTGTTTCCGCTATAGTTAGCTTGATCGATTTTACCAGTAAGTGGGTTTACAACACCACTACTATAACCGTTGTTACCATCAGCTGAAACAGCTTGTACAGCACCAAATGCTGCAAGAGCGACTGCGCTTGTCAATAAAACTTTTTTCATCGTTTTATCTCCTTTGTTTTTCTTTAAAAATTTTTTCGTAAGACTATCTTACTACCATACAGTATATAAATATTTGCAGGATTTGTCAAGGGTTTTCATCAACTTTTTACCTATTTTTTCAAAAAAGATAAAAAAACGCTTTTGTGAGATGAAATACCCTTCAAATACCGTATCTCCCAAGTGAAAATCTCACAAATTTCTTAAACCCTGAGTCAAACCTCACATATCTAATCCATATCGATAGTTGGACAGAACTCACTTCTATGGTATTATCCTATAACCCCTTCCAAATGTCAAGCAAAAATGACAAGTATTTTAGAAATAACTCGCCACTTCATTAACTTTCTACTATTTAAAATGTGACCTCATAGCAAGGACTCAAACTCAGTGACTGACATGCCCAACTGCTGGCTGGCAACCTCAGAAGTCAGAAGACCTTGATGGACTAGATTTAGTAAACCTACTTTTAATCCTTCTTCTCGCCCTTTTTCAATACCCTCTGCACGGCCACGTTCAAGTCCACGCTCTAAACCTTGTTCAATACCTTCTGCTCGACCACGTTCAAGTCCACGCTCCAGTCCCTGTTCAATACCTTCCGCCCTAGCTGTTTCCAAGGCATAGTCATGAGCGAGTAAGGCTTGTTCTTCACGCCTGCGTTGTTCACTAAACATTCTCCTGTCCTCCTCGGACCAGCTCTTGTAGTCCAGCAGTTGGTCTGCTTGGCTGATGGCTCGCTCGGGGTGCTGGGTAAAGGGTTTATTCCCGAAAAACTCCAACCACGGCTTGCGAACCTCGTCTTTGCTGGTTTCTCTGTATTTTCTTAATTCCAAGAACGCCATCTTGACTAGATGATTTTCTTGTCCGTTATTTGTGATAGTTAAAACCTCACCTGTCGTGTCCTCGCGCATACTAAAGCTGTGGAAAGCCAAGTCATCTTGGAAATAATTACTGTCCACGATAGCGATAGCGTATACTGGTGCGATGTGTTTATAGCTCTGGTGAGTATCACCTTCTCGTTGGCGAATTTTTTCGAGATTTTGATTGACCTGACTACACAGATAAGCCCATAGGCGATTGATGAAAAAATTCTGATGATGGACTTGAATCTCAATGATTACTTGAGTTCCATTATCCAACTCCGCTAAGACATCTATACTGGTATAGAAGTCTTGGGCCGAGTAAGGCATGGAGGGTAATACGTGAATATTGCTTCCCTCCAAAATCGTCACATTTTTAGCTGGCAAATCCAGCATATCGCGAATAAACTGACAAGTGATTTCTGGGTTGCTGAAAATTTTCTTAGCAACCAAGTCATTGGTCGGGCTAATGCCCGGATGACGTAATGTCATACTTTCTCTCCTTTCATTATAGCACATTTTTAAATCTAGGTTTACTAGATTTGATGCTTCTATCTATTTATTCGGAAAAGAGACGAAAAAAATAAAAGTTATTAAAACTATTGTTTATCCTTAATTTTATCTGTACTAAAAGAGGGTTTGACACCTAATTTTTAAAATTAAAACACCCTGAATCCAGATACGGTTTGAATCAGCTTAACTTGTTCTTGATATTCTTGTTCGAGTTTCCGAATCATGGTTTCTAAGTCTTCTTTGCAGATGGCAAGAACAACATAGTGCTCCTTGATGATTCTGATTTTCTCACCTTGTTCAGGTGTTACATCGTCCGCTAAGCAATTCCAAAATCTCGCATCTTATCCTTCATTCATCTTGGTAATCAACTTCTTAATGTTTGGTTTCTCATCTGGATTGTCAAAGATTCTCTGAATAATAACTTGAGTAAAAAATCATTCCTTAGTTCAACCGATCCACAATATATCTTTCCAATTGCTTGGCAAACCAATCTTACTAGATAATATGATATTTGACTTTTCCATCAACTGTGCCTCTAAAGTCGTCAAAAAATCGTTCCAATCTTGAACAAAAGAATGTGAATGATGTTGTATAAGATTTTTCATAGCTAAAAGATAAGCAAATAAATCGTTATTATGCGTCTTTTTCTTTTTAGTCTCTGCATTCTTGTTTATTTGACGCAAATCAGCTGAAAAGAAACTTGGACTTGCTATTGTAAAATTTTGACCATATAGTCTTAAATGATGTGCTGTCCTATTTCTCATATGCCATGTAGCTGAAACCCAGCCAAATAATTTACTCTGGATTTCTTCTCCATGAATTTTAGAATTTACCACACCAGTTGATAAAAATGTAGTATCTATCCAATACTCCCGGTACTCTTTTTTCAGTGCACTTATAAAACGAGTTGTTTCCCCAAAAGTCATCTCTTGAAAAAGCACCCAAATTGGGAACTTAGAACCTTTATTTTTGATATGATGCTGTATTGACAGACTTTGATTCTCTGATAAATGTTTTTCTATAATTGAAATAAATTCGTTATATAATTCAGAGTTTTCATAAATAGTTTCATCCAAGTAACACTCACCTTTTTGATATTTTCCATTATATTGCTGACAAAGCGATTCAATAAAAGTTGATTTTATAAACTGCTCTAATCTACCAGAAAATATAAACAGAAACTGTGACAACCAGTCATTAAATTCATACAATGAAATCGCTGCTTGAAATTTTCCTTTATGAAGATTATCTGGAACCTGTTTAATAAAAGCAGAAAACGAATAGTAATTATGGCAACGTAAAAAATTTTTGGAATCTAGTTCCTCTTCAGGTGACATATCTAGCTTATCTGAAAGATAACTTACCAAATCTTCAAGAGGTAAAAATGCTTTCATTTCTCTCTTTAAATCTCTTGACAAAGAAATACTATTATCAGTTGTGTACATCATTAACCTTCTAAATTTATAAAAAAATGACTCCAGTTGCTATGAAACAGGGAGCAAAAGGAGTGCTTGTATCTAAATACTATACTATTCTATAAAAAAAGTCAAGTAAACTTGATATTTTTTCAATTTGTGTCTAATTGTTCACTCGCAAATTCGGAAGATAAAGCATGTTGGCGTACTAAATCTAGAAAGGCAAAGATTTATCCTTCAACTTTCCCACGCTCCAGTCCCTGTTCAAGACCCTCTGCACGGTCCGTTCAAAGCCTTGTTCTTCAGCTTGCTCCAAGGCATAGTCCTGTGCTAACAAGGCTTGTTCTTCACGCCTGCGTTGTTCACTAAACATTCTCCTGTCCTCCTCGGACCAGCTCTTGTAGTCCAGCAGTTGGTCTGCTTGGCTGATGGCTCGCTCGGGGTGCTGGGTAAAGGGTTTATTCCCGAAAAACTCCAACCATGGCTTGCGAACCTCATCTTTGCTGGTTTCTCTGTATTTTCTTAATTCCAATAACGCCATTACTGTGATGGTATTACAAAAGTGCTTCAAACTCCGCTACTGACATACCCAATTGTTCACTCGCGAATTCGGAAGTTAAAACATGTTGGCGTACTAAATCTAGAAAGGTAAAGATTTTCCCACGCTCTAAACCTTGTTCAATACCTTCTGCACGACCACGTTCTAAGCCCTTTTCCTCAGCTTGTTCCAAGGCATAGTCCTGTGCTAACAAGGCTTGTTCTTCGCGCATACGTAGTTGACTAAACATTTTCCTGTCCTCCTCGGACCAGCTCTTGTAGTCCAGCAGTTGGTCTGCTTGGCTGATGGCTCGCTCGGGTTGCTGAGTAAAGGGTTTATTCCCAAAAAACTCCAACCACGGCTTGCGAACCTCGTCTTTGCTGGTTTCTCTATATTTTTTTAATTCCAAGAATGCCATCTTGACTAGATGGTTTTCTTGTCCATTGTTTGTGATGGTTAAGACCTCACCTGTCGTGTCCTCTCGCATACTGAAACTGTGGAAAGCCAAATCATCTGAGAAGTAATTGCTATCCACAATGGCAATGGCATAGACTGGTGCGATATGTTTGTAGCTCTGGTGGGTATCACCTTCACGTTGGCGAATTTTTTCAAGATTTTGATTGACCTGACTGCACAGATAAGCCCACAGACGATTGATGAAAAAATTCTGATGATGAACTTGAATCTCAATGATAACCTGTGTCCCATTGTCCAACTCAGCCAAAACATCTATACTTGTATAGAAGTCCTGCGCCGAGTACGGAATGGAAGGCAAGACATGAATATTGCTCCCCTCCAAAATGGTTACATTTTTTGCTGGTAAATCCAGCATATCGCGGATAAATTGACAAGTAATTTCTGGATTGCTAAAGATTTTCTTAGCAACCAAATCGTTAGTCGGGCTGATGCCCGGATGACGCACAGTCATATTTCTTCTCCTTTCATTATAGCACATTTTTAAATCTATGTTTACTAGATTCACTGCTACTATCTATTTATTCGAAAAAGAGACGAAAAAAACCTGAGAATCATCTCAGGCTTGGTCATTAAATTTTTTTCTCAATACCGAAAAGTGGAGAAAGTGGTCGTTTTTCATGAATACGTACGATAGCATCACCCAGTAGATGAGCAATCGAAATCTGTTCAATCTTAT